>JALSQC010000203.1 GCA_026985625.1 Bacteroidales bacterium
TAGAGAAACCAACACTTCCGAAAACGTTTGGCTTGTAAATAATTTTATTTTGATTATCAAATGCTCTGGGGCTAATAACTAATTTTGTAAATTGAGACGAATAATTTGGCGAAAACATAAATCGACTTTCTATTGCCTCGATATTATGTGGTAATTTTTTCTTTTTTTCTTTTTTCTTTTTTTTATTTACGTTAAATGCAAATGTTGTTGTAACAAAAAAAAATATAAAAAACAGAATTATATTTTTTATAAATAATTTTAATAAATTATTAAACATAAAATTTTTTTATTTTACTTTTGACAAAGATAAATTTTTTAATCTCAAGCAAAAAATTTGAAACAATTTAAGTTAGACGACACTTTTAAAAAACACAAATGTTGTGTTATAATACCAACATATAATAACCAAAAAACTTTAAAATCGGTTATCGATAGTGTTTACGAATATACTCCCGATATAATAATTGTTAACGATGGTTCTACCGATAATACCGAGGATATACTTAAAGATTATTCGTATCTTGATATAATATCGTATAAAAAAAATAAGGGTAAAGGTTATGCTTTGCGTAAGGCTTTTAAGTATGCTGTTAGTAAAGGATACAACTATTCTATTACAATTGATTCCGATGGTCAGCATTATGCCGATGATTTGCCTGTTTTTTTTAAAACGGATATAACTAATACTTTATTAATAGGTTCGCGTAAAATGGATAATGACGATGTTCCTGCTAAGAGTAGTTTTGGCAATAAGTTTTCTAATTTTTGGTTTAAGGTAGAAACAGGTATAAAATTATATGATACTCAGTCGGGATACAGGTTATATCCAATTAATGAGCTTAATAAATTAAAGTTTTTTACAAAAAAATATGAGTTCGAGATAGAGGTTATAGTAAAAGCTGCATGGGAAAATATTAATATAAAAAATGTTCCTATAAAGGTTTATTATCCTCCGCATAAAGAAAGGGTTTCGCATTTTCGCCCTTTTAAAGACTTTTTTAGAATAAGTTTGCTAAATACTTATTTGGTAATTCTTGCTGTTTTGTGGTTTCTCCCTCGAAAATTTTATTTAAACATAAAAAACAAAAGTTTTAAAGAAATTTTTAATACTTATATTCTTGATAAAGAAGAATCTAATAAAAAAATTATTTTCTCGGTTATGTTAGGTTTTTTTATGGGAATTGTTCCAATATGGGGATATCAGCTTGTTACTGCTATTTTACTTGCTTATTTGTTAAAACTTAATAAAGCAATTGTTATTATTACTGCAAATATAAGTATTCCTCCAATGATTCCTTTTATACTTTATGGTAGTTTTATAACCGGCGGGTTGTTTATGGGTAAAGGGACTGATAGTTTTAAATTTTCGTTTGACTTATCGTTTGATGTTGTAAAAACAAATTTGTTACAATATTTTATAGGTGCTGTTATTTTTGCTATTATTGTTTCTTTGCTAATGGGGCTTGTAACTTATTTAATTTTAAATAAAAAAAAACATAAATAATTTTTACAGTTTAATGTATAAAAAAAGGTCGCAGATTAGCGACCTTTTTTTTAGTTTTTAAGTATTATTTTATTATTTTTTTGCTTCCCATGTTGTTAAATCAGAGGTGTTTGTTGTTTGTGTTTTTGTAGTTGTGGTAACACCAAATGATCTTTTATAAGGATTATTAATATCGGTATAAGTATATAAACTGTCGTTTGAATAAGTAGTGTTTGTGCTTGAATAGTTATCTAATGTTTCTATTACGATTTCTTTATTTGATAATTTCTTTAGAACACCTGATAAAGGTCCTGCCGAGATATAAATTTTATCATCGTTTGAATCTAACCAAAACCAGTTTCCTTCTTCAGTCCAAGTTTTTGTATCTTGAGGCGAGTAAGTAGTGTCTGTTTCGGTTGTTGTTGTTTGTCCTCCCGATGTGTATGATGACGATGTTGTTTCTTTTACATTTGTTTTGGTATAAGTAGCCGAGTATGTGTGGTCGTCTTTTATTTCTACTTCAACGGAGTATGTGTATGTATCGTTTGTTGTATATACATTTTTACTTTCGCTTGATGTTGTTGTAAAAGAGTTGCTTATCCAGTCGTAGTTTGTGCTTGAGTTATTATATTTATTATCGTCAACAGATTTTTCTACATAGTTTGTTCCGTCAAAAGTATTGGTATTTGTTGTTGTTTCGTCGGAATTATAAGTATTTGAATTAACATTGTTTGTGGTTTTTGTTACGGTTTGCTCTTTGCGAGTGTAAGTTTTATTTTTTAAAACCCAAACACCAATAATTCTGTTATCGCGACTACGAAATGATATAAAAGGATCGTCCTCGCCTTTTTTACAACTTGTAATAAATGTAGCCGAAAATATTGCAATGGCTAATAAAAAGAGTATTTTTTTCATAATTTTTAATTTTATAATTAATAATTTTAACAAAGTTAATAATATTTTTTTTATTACTAACAATTTAAAACATCAAAAATAATTTTTTCTAACATATTATTTGTGTATTTATTAATTTTTAAGTTATTTGTTTTTAATAAAAATTTACTTTTAAATTTGTTTTGACTTATAAATTCAAATTTATTATTATTTATTTTTGATAAATATTCTTGCTCTGTTTGTCCGGGTGTTGGTATTAATATTGCTGTTTTTCCTAAACTTACTAAATCCATTATTGTTGAGTATCCTGCACGGGAAATAATATTGGGTGTGTTTTGTGTAACAAAAAAGAAATCTTCGTCGGTTAAATGTGGTAA
>JALSQC010000204.1 GCA_026985625.1 Bacteroidales bacterium
AAGTTTTAAAACTTATGTAAAATATACAGGCAACTCTTATGTTGACGAGATAGAACTTTTTAAAAATAAATATTATACCGAGAAGAAACAAAAAGAACAAAAAGTTAAAGAATTAAATATAACTAGCCAAAAATTAGAAAAGACAAGTATTGTTTTAGATTCTACAAAAGAAAAATTAGAAATATCAGAAGTTAAACGACAAAATCTACTTTTAGATTCTATAGAAAAAGCTCAAAAAATTAATATACTTAATTTAAATTCTTACATTGCAAAATTAGAAGCTACAGATAAAGACTCTGAGTTAAAACGTCAACGTCAAATAACATACATTATTATAGCAGGTCTGATTTTAGTTATTTTATTCTCGTTATTTATTTTTAAATTATTTCTCGATAAAAAGAAAATGAATGCAACATTAATAAAACAAAAATCAAAAATCGAGAAACAAAATAACGAAATTACACAAAGTATTTTTTATGCAAGTCGTATACAAAAAGCTGTTCTCCCCAGTAACGAAAATCTTAAAAATCTTTTTACAGATTATTTTATTCTTTATAAACCAAGAAATATTGTAAGTGGAGATTATTATTTTGCTCAAAAAATAAACGATTATATTCTTTTTACCGCAGCCGATTGCACCGGACATGGTGTTCCGGGAGCATTTATGAGTATGATGGGAATTTCTATGTTAAACCAAATTGTTCACGATAACAAGGTAAAAACAGCAGCTCAAGTTTTAAATATTATGCGAGAAAATATAAAATTATCGTTAAATCAATCGGGTAAAAAAAATGAACAAAAAGACGGAATGGATATGGCTCTTTGTGCATTAAATACCAAAACAAATATTTTGCAATTTGCGGGAGCTTACAATTCGTTAATTATAATACGAGATAACGAGATGATAGAATATAAAGCCGACAGAATGCCTGTTGGTATTTATGTAAAAGAAAAAGAAAGTTTTACAAATCACGAAATAAAAGTGCAAAAAAACGATATAATTTACATATTTTCTGACGGTTATGCCGACCAATTAAACTACGAAACAAATCAAAAATTTATGAAAAAACGTTTTAAAAGATTTTTGTTAGAAATAAGTTCAAAATCTCTTAACGAACAAAAAGAAATTTTAAACAATAAATTCGAAGAATGGAAAGGAGATGGCGAACAAGTTGACGATGTTGTTATATTTGGAGTTAAAATATAAACTATTTTTTGTGCGAAAAAAAATAACTTTTAACATAAAAAATATTAATGAACTAAAAAAAAAGATAGCAATATGGTCTGCTAAATATAAATATGTTACCATTTTAGATTCAAATAATTATTATGATAATTTCGACTCAAAATTTTCGTATAATACATACGATTTTATAGCAGGTATAGGAAAAATATCAAAATTAAAAGAAAGCAAAACACCTTTTAACGAATTAAATAAATATAAAAACTTAACAAAAGATTGGATTTTTGGCTACTTTACATACGATTTGAAAAATAAAATTGAGAATCTGTCATCAAAAAATATCGACAAATTAAACTTTAAAGAAATTGTTTTTTTTCAACCTAAATTTGTTTTTATCTTAAATAAAAATAAACTTGAAATACACTACCAACCTAATTACTATTCTAAATCGGATATTATAAAAATATATCATAATATTTTAGCAAAAACAATAACTATTACAAATAACATTAATTTAAAAACAAATATAAAATCGCGAGTAACAAAAAACGAATACATTAAAAATATTAATAAAATTAAAAAACATATAAAACTTGGCGATGTTTACGAACTAAATTATTGCATTGAGTTTTTTAGTAATAAAACTAAAATTAATCCGCAAGAAACATACTTACATCTAACAAAAAAATCTCCAACACCATTTGCTGCATTTATTAAAATAAATAAAAACTATCTTATATCGGCAAGTCCCGAACGTTTTATAAAAAAAATTAAAGACAAAATAATATCGCAACCAATAAAAGGAACTATAAAGAAAACTAATGATAATAAAAAAAATAAAATATTACGCAAACAACTCTTTAACGATATTAAGGAACGTTCCGAGAATATTATGATTGTTGATTTAGTTCGTAACGATTTATCGATTACAGCAAAAAAGAATAGTGTAAATGTAGAGGAGTTATTCGGTATTTATGAATTTCCTCAGGTTTATCAAATGATTTCGACAATTGTATCCGATAAATCAAAAAAACATACATCTGTTGATGTTATAAAAAACGCCTTTCCTATGGGGTCTATGACAGGTGCCCCCAAAATTAAGGCAATGGAATTAATAGAAAAATACGAAACTACAAAACGAGGACTTTATTCGGGTGCAGTAGGATATTTCTCGCCTAATGATAATTTTGACTTTAATGTTGTTATACGTAGTATTTTATATAATTCAGATAATAAATATTTGTCATTTATTGTAGGTGGAGCAATAACATACAAATCAATTCCCGATAAGGAATATCAAGAATGTTTATTAAAAGCAAAAGCAATATCCGATATTTTGGGTGTAAGTTTACAATAAATTATTATGTATTTTAATAATAGTATTAAACATATTAGACCAATCGTATTTTCTTTTTTCGATTAAAATGTTGTCATAAAAATCATCAATAGATTTATTACTTACAAAGTCGATTAAAGCTTCTGTTATTTCTTTAATATCGGGGTTTACAACATATCCCGCTTTTTTATCGGGGACAATCTCGGCAAGTCCTCCAACATTAGTAACTAACAT
>JALSQC010000205.1 GCA_026985625.1 Bacteroidales bacterium
TCCTAATTTTTCGTATATTTTTAATGCTTTTTTAAAATATTTAAGTGTTATATCTATTTTATCTTTAAAATAATAAATCGTTCCTATGTTATTGTATCCTAAAGCTATTCCCGACGAGTCTTTTAGTTCTTGTTTTATTTTTAACGATTTTTTATAATAATTTAAAGCTTTATCGTAATTTTCGTTATAATAAAAAACTAAACCTATATTATTATATACTCTTGATATGTCAGATTTTTCGTTAAGTTTTTTGTTTATTTTTAAAGCATTCATTAAATATTTTAATGCTTTATCAAAATTACCCATATCTATATACAACACACCTAAATTATTATATATAGACGATATAATGCTTTTATCTTTTGTTTTTACGGCAAACTCGAGAGCTTTTAAAAAATCTTTTTCGGCTTTTTTTTGTTCGCCGGATAATTTATATTTTATACCTAATCCGCGATACGAGTATGCTTGAAATTTTGGTTTTTTTATATCATTAGCCAATTTTACTGCTAATTTTATATAATGAAATGACGAGTCGGAATTTGTTTGATTAAAAATACCTGATATCCGTATTAACATTTTAATTTTAACCGTGTCGTTAACAAATGATAAACTGTCTCTCATTTGTTTTATTCTAATATTATTATGTCCGTAAATCGTAGTAATAAAAAGAATTGATATTAACAACAGGTATAATTTTCTCATTTAAAATAAAAATAATTAAAAAACTTTTAAAGTTAAAATTAAATTAGAATTTTACAGCAATAATTTTAATTTTTCTTTCTAAAGCTGCTGCAGGGCTATAAACCGAATTTCTTAAGTCGTTCAAGTTATCGCTAATATTTATTAGTGCTTCGGACTCTCCATATGCCTCTCGTTTTATTATTAATTGTTTGTTTTTTATATACTTATTAAGCATTCCGTTATCGTATATTTTTAAATAATTTTCGAGACTCATTATTCGGCGTTTAGATAAATTTTTGTTATAAAAATCGTTATTAAGCGGACTGGCAAAACCTTTTATTGTAATTTCTACTGTTTGATTTTTTTCCAGTAACGACTCGAGTAATCCTAAAAAGTCTTTTAATTTTTTAAATTCTTTTTCTACCTTATTATAAAAAAAATCGTCAATAGATGTAATAGCTTTTTCTTTTTCCGGTTTAGATAAACCTTTTGAATATTCTTGCTCATATTTTTCGATTAAATTAATATACGAATTATAAGTTTGTTCGTATGTTAATTCGGTAATTGTATCGGTAGTTTTAGGGTTAGGACAATCGTTATCGAAATACAAAGTAAGCGGAATTAATTTTTGTGCTTTTGTTTTTTGCATTTTTATTTTTTTTATGGCAACCAACGAATCGTTTTTAATCTCTTTAAGTTTATAATAAAAAATATCGTTACAACACAATTCTCCTTCGGCAGAAAATGCCTCTTCCCTATTTGATGCAAAAAGTGCCTTTGTATGATTACTATTTATCGAAAAATATAAATCGTTATTATTCGAATTTATCGGAAAGCCCAAATTTTCGGGAGCAGACCAATGTAAAAAATTACCTTCGGATTTAAAAATATCAAATCCACCTGCATTATCGAACCATTGCGAGCTAAAATAAAGTGTTTTTTCAAGCTCCGAATAAAAAGGAGTAATTTCATTATCAATTGAGTTTATTTTACTACCCAAATTTTTAACTTCGCCAAAATTATTTAAAGTATCTATGTTACAAAACCAAATATCAAATTTTCCAAAGCCTCCTTTTCGGTTAGACACCCACAACAAATATTTTTTATTTTTTAAATATGCAATGTTAGGCTGAGTATTTATACAACCTTTCTTGTTTATTTTTTGTGGTAAAACAAATATTTTATTAGGATTTTTTAAATTTATTCTACAAATTTTACAATCATCATTATTTATATTACATTTTGTAAAATACAATAAATCAGACTTATAATCGAAACTAAAATTAGTAATATTGCAAGTATCATTTGTAATTTTAAAAACTTGCGACGGTTTATAATTCTTATTTTTTATATACGACAAAAAAATATTTGTAGCTTTTACGGTATCGTAAAAAGGTCGTAACGACGAAAAAAACAATACCGAATCGGCAAATTCAAATGTTTGATACTCGCTATAAACTTTATTTATTGTAGAGTCGATATGATAAATTTTAATACTATCGGGTTTAAAACTCATATACAAAGCCTTCTCGCACGAAAAAATTTCGTGTTTTGCTTTTTTCGACATATAAGTTTTGTCTTTTCTATGATTCGAATAATATTTTTTAAAATTTAATATTGCTAATTGATATTTTCCCGAACTTTTTAACGACAACGCATAATAAAAAAATACTTTATCATCTTTAAAACCATTATCAATGGCAAATTTAAAAAAACGATTAGCATTTTTATAATCTCTAAAATTTTTATACGACAATGCCAGTTTATAAGATATTTTTGGTGTTTTATTTTGTTCAAAAGATTTTTTATAAAAATAAATTGCACCGTAATAATTTTGTTTATCAAACTCATTATCACCAAGTTTAAGCAATTTATTTACCGACTGAGCCAATAAAATATTACTAAAAAAAACAAAATAAATAATATAAATAAATTTATTAAACGACATATTAAACAAATATAATTAATATTATAAAACATATATTAATATTATTATTAATTTTACAAATAAAAATTTAAAAAACATTTAATAAATTTGTATAATTTTAAAAAAAATAAAAATATAA
>JALSQC010000206.1 GCA_026985625.1 Bacteroidales bacterium
AACTACATCGCCAGATGTATTTATGTTTACAAACAAATTGTTTGACGAATTGTTTTTAAAATCGCCTGATACCATTATAAGACCTTCGTTATCAACTTTTCCTGAAATTCCGGATTCGGAATTATTTGTAAAACCTCCGCTTATAACTTTTAAAACTGCTTTGTCGGAAACTATAATTTTATTACCATTATTTCTTAAGCCGGTTTGTGCAAGCAAAAAATGTGAGGTTAAGACAGTTAAAATTATTGAATAATATATATTTTTTATAGTCATAATAATAATGTTTTATTTATTTCCATTTAAAATGTCGTTTAAAATTTTATTATTTTTTTTTTAATTCTTTTTTAAGTTCGTTAATTTCTTGTTGTTGTTCTTGTATAGCTTTAACCAATATAGGTATCAAATCGCTATACATTACTCCAAGCGGTGCATTAGGTTGTATTTTATCTTTTACGACTACTTCCGGAATAATTTGTTGTAATTCTTGTGCAGAAAGACCTATCTTAAAATCATTATAGTTTTCTATATTTTTCCATCTGAAAGTAATTGGATGTAAACTCATAATTTCATTTAACCCATAGTTTAAAGTATTTACATCTTCTTTTTGATTCATATCAGAAGTTTGGATAGTTCCGTTAGCTGCCCATACTTCTCGCCAACGATGTCCGGCATCTCCCAGCTTTCGAGATCCATCGGCATCGCTCATTACATGACCTCCAAAAATGTAAGTTTCATCACCATTTACTTCAAAGTAAACTATTCCATCGGGATTGGATATTCCACCTAAATTGTCTCCAAAAGACACGTTAAATGTATTAGTATTTCCTCTGTCTAACTCTAAAAATCTAGAATTATTACCCGAATGAAGAATAAGTTCATTATTTCCACTTCCATAATTAAAAATAGAAACTGCTGTATTATTGGAAGAGTAGGCAAATATCCTAAATTGATTTTGGTTTATATCGGTTCGCCATGTAGGGTAAGAGCCTGCTCCATACCAAGTTATTTGTCCTCCTTCGTTATTTCCATCCATAGCACCAAGAGTAAGATTTGCACCTGTTTCAGGAGTAATGGTATTAATACCAACATTTGTATTAGCTGTTGCCGAGTTTTGATTACCATCGTTAGTTGTTTGTCCAAGAATCAGAGAGTTAGCTTGACTTGCATAAGCCCTGTAACCTATTGCTGTGGCATTATCGGCATCGGCAACACTATTGGCTCCAATTGCAATAGCATTGTTTAAATTATTATTATTGTCTCTATCGGAATTATAGCCTATAAATACATTGTATTCTCCTGAATTTGGTAATGAAAAAGCATCAAAACCTACTGCAACATTACCATCGCCTTGGTAGGGGTTAAACATTGCCCATTTTCCTATAGCAACATTTTTATTACCACCATCTCGAGGTCCTCCACCTGCTCCACCATAATTATAAAAAGCATTGTATCCTATTGCTGTATTAGAATTTCCTTTTTGCATGTAATATCCAACACGATGTCCAATAAAAACATTCTCATCTCCTTCTGTATCGTTGTAACCTGCATTATCACCAAAAAACACATTATTTATAGCATTACTAGTTATACTATATCCTGATTTATAACCAAAAGCTGTATTATTTTGCGATAAAAAACCTGATGCTGTATTATTAATTCTAAAATGTAAATCGACATTATCGGTTGTTCCAATAAAATTAGACGATGTAGTTCCCGCATTTCCTGTTAGTTTCCAATACTTTCCATCAATACCAATCTCAACCCATTGCGTTCCGTCCCAATACCAATAAGAGTTTGTTGTTTCGTCAAAAACGGTTAAGCCCTTATCGGATGTAGATAAGCTAATACTTGTTCTTTGCGATGTTGTTAAACGGGGAATTAATATTCCCGTTTTATTATCAGAATCGTCAACATCGAGCATTGCATGAGAATTTGGAGTATTTCCAGTATTATTAATAGCAACACCTTGGGATTTTGCTAATTGCAATCCTGTTATTATTAAAAAACTTATGGCGAATGCTATTTTTTTCATTTAACAAGTTTATTTATTTTCTAATTTTTCGATGCGTTTTAAAAGTTTATCGTTTTCGGCTTTTAGTTCTTTTACTGCATTTATTAACATATAAGTCAGTTCGCTTGGATCAACAGCTTTAAAATCTTTAATTCCGTTTACCTCACCCATTTCAACAATCATTGTAGGCACAACTTTTTCGACTTCTTGAGCAATTAAACCTGCATAAGTTTTGTTTCCCCAGTTAAATTCTTTTTTATAGTTATATGTTACTGGTCTGAGTTTTAGCAATTCGTTTAATCCTTTTTTATAATTTTTGATATTTTCTTTTGAACGAATATCAGAACTTGCTACCCAAGAGCCACCTCCGGGTTTATATGCTGTTCCGTCAATCTCAAAGTCTGCATAACCACTACCGTAATTAAATATTTTAACTCTTGGTGTTAAATTTGAGCCCAAAAATATTCTAAAATCATCACCGGCTAAATCTGTGTACCAGTTGGGATGAGAACCTGCTCCCTGCCAAGATATTTGTCCGCCTTCGGCTGTTCCGTCCATTGGTCCAAGAGTTAAATCGGCTCCTGTTTCAGGAGTTATTGTATTTATACCAACATTTGTATTAGCTGTGGCAGAGTTTGGATTGCCATCGTTAGTAGTTTGTCCGAGTATTAATGAATTGGATTGTTCAGCAAATGCTCTATAACCGATTGCAGTTGCATTTTCAACATCAC
>JALSQC010000207.1 GCA_026985625.1 Bacteroidales bacterium
GCCTTGTGTATCTATTTTGTAACGTTTTAAAAGTTCTACAATACCTGCCGGTGTTGCCGATATAAATGCGGGTAATCCTAAAACTAATCTTCCTATGTTAATGGGGTTAAAGCCGTCGACATCTTTCTCGGGCGATATTGCTTCTATTATTTTGTTTTCGTTAATATGTTCAGGCAGAGGTAGTTGCACTATAAAGCCGTCGATGTCGTTGTTGTTGTTTAATTTTGTTATATTTTGCAACAGTTCTTGTTCCGATATGTTGTCGTTGAAACGCAATAGGGTAGATTTGAATCCAACTTGTTGACACGATTTTACTTTGCTTGCTACGTATGTTTCGCTGGCTCCGTCGTGTCCTACAAGTATTGCTGCAAGATGCGGTTGTTTTCCGTTGTTTGCTGTAATTTGTTTTACTTGTTCGGCTATTTCGAGTTTTATTTCTTGTGATATTTTTTTTCCGTCGATTAGTATCATCTATAAAGATTTTATGTTATTGTTTTTTTATCTTTTTGGCATATTTCGCATTAAGTTTTTCATTTTACTGCCTCCTGAGAACATTTTCATCATTTTGCGGGTTTCGTCGAATTGTTTAAGCAGGCGGTTAACTTCTTGAATTGATGTTCCGCTACCCATTGCTATTCGTTTGCGTCTTGTTCCGTTTAATATTGCAGGATTTTCGCGTTCTTTTGGTGTCATCGATTTAATAATTGCTTCGATACTTTTAAAGGCATCGTCGTCGATATCTACATTTTTTAGGGCTTTTCCGACTCCGGGTATCATTCCTGCCAAGTCTTTAAGGTTACCCATTTTTTTAATTTGTTGTATTTGCGATAGAAAGTCGTTAAAGTTAAATTGATTTTTGGCTATTTTTTTTTGTAATCGTTTGGCTTCTTCTTCGTCGAATTGTTCTTGTGCTTTTTCTACTAATGTAACAATGTCGCCCATTCCTAATATACGGTCGGCCATACGTTCGGGGTAGAATATGTCTATTGCGTCCATTTTTTCGCCTGTTCCAACAAATTTTATAGGTTTGTTAACTACCTCGCGTATCGACAATGCTGCACCTCCACGGGTATCGCCGTCTAATTTTGTAAGAACAACGCCGTCAAAATCTAAACGGTCGTTAAATTCTTTTGCTGTGTTAACGGCATCTTGTCCTGTCATAGAGTCAACAACAAATAAAATCTCGCCGGGCGAAACGGCTTTTTTAATATTTGAGATTTCGTTCATCATTTCTTCGTCAACAGCTAAACGTCCTGCGGTATCTATAATAACAACATCGTTTCCGTTTTGTTTAGCATAGTTTATTGCTTTTTTTGCAATGTCAACGGGATTTTTGTTGCCTTCTTCGGTATAAACCGGAACGTTAATTTGTTCGGCAATAACTTTTAGTTGTTCTATTGCGGCGGGACGATAAACGTCGCCTGCAACAATTATAGGGTGTTTACCTTTTTTTGTTTTAATAAAGTTTGATAGTTTTCCTGTAAATGTTGTTTTTCCCGAGCCTTGTAATCCTGCTATTAATATTATTGCAGGCGAGCCTTTAAGGTTTATGTCTTTTTGTTGTCCGCCCATTAATGCGGCTAATTCGTCGTGGACAATTTTTACCATCATTTGTCCCGGTTTTACCGATTTTAGGACGTCTTGTCCAAGGGCTTTTTCTTTAACCGTATTTGTAAACGATTTTGCTATTTTGTAGTTAACATCGGCATCGAGTAATGCTCGGCGAACATCTTTTAGTGTTTCGGCGACATTTATTTCGGTTATTTTGCCTTCGCCTTTAAGTAATTTAAAGGATTTTTCTAATCTGTCGGATAAATTTTCAAACATGGTTTTTAGTGTTAAATTTGTTTTACAAAAGTAATATTTTTATATTAATTTTTACATTCTTTCCGGTGTTTCGATTCCTAATAATGCTAAACTTGATTTAATTATTTCGGCTGTTTTTTTTGATAAATTAAGTCTAAAATTAATTAGGTCTTTGTTTTTTTCTTTTAGTATTTGGTATTCTTGATAAAATTGGTTGTATTCTTTTGCCAAGTTATATGCGTAGTTTGCTATTAGTGCAGGGCTGTAATTTTTAGCTGCTTCGTTAATTGTTTCGGGATATTTATAAAGAGTTTTTATTATTTTTTTTGCTTTTTCGCATATTTTTATTTTTTCGTTAATTGTTTTGGTTGATATGTTGTTTTGTTTTGCTTTTCGTAATATTGATTTTATTCTAACATATGAGTATTGTATAAATGGTCCTGTGTTTCCGTTAAAATCTATTGATTCGTTTGGGTTAAACATCATGTTTCGTTTGGGATCGACTTTAAGTATAAAATATTTTAAAGCTCCCATGGCAAGTTGTTGATATATTTTGTTTTTTTCGTTTTCTGAGAATCCGTCGAGTTTTCCAAGTTCTTGTGATTTTATTTTTGCCGTGTAAATCATTTCGTCGATTAAATCGTCGGCATCGACAACTGTTCCTTCGCGTGATTTCATTTTTCCCTCGGGTAGTTCTACCATTCCGTATGATAAATGAAATATATTATCGGCCCAATTGTAATTTAATTTTTTTAATATAAGTTTTAATACTTGAAAGTGGTAGTTTTGTTCGTTCCCCACAACGTATATGTGTTTTGAGAGGTTGTATTCGTTAAAGCGTTGGTGTGCGGTTCCTATATCTTGTGTCATGTAAACTGATGTTCCGTCGTTGCGTAGTAGTAGTTTTTGGTCTAAGCCGTCATTGGTTAGGTCTGCCCAAATTGAGCCGTCGTCTTTTTTTATTAAAATGTTTTTTTTGAGTCCGTCTAAAACTATTTGTTTACCTAATTTATAGGTTTGCGATTCGTAATATATTTTATCGAAATCGATACCAAGTTTTTTGTATGTTTGGTCGAATCCTTTATATACCCAAGAGTTCATTTTTTGCCAAAGTTCTACGGTTTGGGTGTCTCCGTTTTCCCATTTTCGTAGCATTTCTTGGGCTTCGAGTAATAATGGTGCGTTTTTTTTGGCTTCGTTCTCGGGTATTTTTTGCGATATTAATTCTTTTACTTGTTTTTTATATTCTTTATCGAATAAAACATAGTAGTCTCCAACAAATTTATCTCCTTTTTTGTTTGTAGATTCGGGTGTTGAATTTTTTCCCCATTTTTGCCATGCTAACATCGATTTGCAAATGTGTATTCCTCTATCGTTTACCAGATTTACTTTTATTACGTTTTTTCCGTTTGCTTTTATTATTTCGGATACGGAGAATCCTAAAAGGTTGTTTCTGATATGTCCTAAATGTAATGGTTTGTTTGTATTTGGCGACGAATATTCTATCATTATATTATCGGAGTCTTTGTTTGTTTGTTTGTAACCAAAATTTTTGTTGGGTAATATGTTATCTAAAAATTTAATCCAATATGTTGTTGATATTTCAAAATTTAAGAATCCTTTAATTATGTTGTATCCGTTTGTGTATTTGTTGTTTGATATAAAATAGTCGCCAATTTCTTTTGTTGATTCTTGAATAGATTTTTTTGTAAATCGTAATAGTGGAAAAACTACAAGTGTAATGTCGCCTTTAAATTCTTCGCGTGTGTATTGAAAAGATATTGTTTCGGTTGTTATGTCTTTATTGTATAAATCGTTAAAACAATTTATTAGTGTTGTTTTTAAGTTATCGAAAATATTCATTTTTATATGTTTTTTAGAGTTTTGCAAATATAATAGTTTGTTTTGGTAAAAAAAATACGAAATACAGGGTTGTTTGTAATTATATGCTTTATGTTTTGTATTTTCGGTCTTTCCACGTATAAGTATTAAAAAAGCCGGTTGTTAATAAAATTAAAATGTAAAAAGGATATATAATTTCGGTTAATAAAAATAAGGTGTTTAAATTTTTAATTTTATATGTTTTGTTGCCTATGTTAAAAAATATAAAGTCGATTAATATTTTAAAAAATATAAAGTTTATTAATAATATTAAGTTTTTGTTTGTAATAAAATATATTGTTGTTAGTGTTATTGTTAGTAAATTTGTTATAGTGTTTAATATAGCTGTGTATGTTATATTAGCATCGGTGTATATATTTGTTTTTGATATCCAACGTTTGCGTTGATTGTATAATTTTTTTATGTTTTTTTGTGCGTTTGTTTTTACAATTGCTTTATCAGATTTTATGAATCCTATTTTATCGGGATATAGTTTTTTAAAATTTAATAGTAAAAAAATATCGTCTCCCGATGTGGTATTTTTTTTTATACCGTCTAAAATTTTTAGAAAATATTTTTTTGAGAAAGCCATATTTGCAGCATTAATTAGTATTGGCTTTTTGTTTAAAATAGCAGCTCCGGCACTAAGGTTTAAACTAAAAAATTCTATTGCTTGTATATTAGAAAAAAAAGAGTCTTCGATTATTTTTACAGGTGCTGATATTAGTTTGTAGTTTGTTGTTTTATAAAATGTTGCTATTTCGCTAATCCAGTTTTTGTTAAATGTGCAGTCGGCGTCGCTTGTAATTATTAATTCGCCTTTTGCCGTTTCTATACCTTTTAGTATTGCGTTTTTTTTTCCTGATGTTTCAGGTGTTAATTGTATTATCTTAAAATTATTGTAGTTGTTTATATTTTGTTTTGCTGTTTTTAAAGATTTGTCGTTTGAGTTATCGTCGATTAAAATTACCTCGAAATAAGATTTGTTATATGTCTGAGATTTAAGACTATGTATAAGTTTTGTTATGTTTGATTCTTCGTTTCGGAAGGGGATAATTACCGAAACAAAAACATTATTGTTATTTTTAATTTTGTTTATATTGTGTTTTGTTTTTACCCAAGCAAAAATATACTCTGATATTTTTAAAATATAAAGTAATAAAATTGCAAACGATAATATGTATAGCATTTTAAGAGTTTATAAAAAGCGTCGATATATTAGTTTTAAAAAACTGTTTAGGCTTTCTTTTTCGGTTTCTAAATTAAATTTATTGTTTATAAATTCTAAAGCTTGGTCTATATTGTTAAAGTTGTTTAATGTGTCGATAGTTTTGTTATAATCCTCGGTATTGCCGTTAAATATGTTGTTTATATACCAAATTTTGTCGTTTAAACTTATTGCCGATTTTATATTTGCTATTGGTGTTTCGGTAAATTTATCGCCTATGCCTTTATTATCATTAACTCGAGCTATAAGGTCGTTTACTGTTAATTTTGTTTTGGTATCGTTGTTTGCAGTTTCGGTTGTTTTTTGCAGGTTTTGCTCGATATTTGTTTTGTCGTTGGTTATTTGTTGTTTTTTGTCTGATGATGATATTTCGTCTGGTTTTATATTAGAATCATTTTTGTTATAGGTGGTAGTGTTATTATCAATATGTGTTTCGGTTTTAATTGTTTCTTTTTCGTCTATAAAATTTAATATATCATCGTTTGTTTTTTCGTTATTTTTTTGTTTTTCATTATTGGTTGTATTATCGTTTTGTTGTTTTTGAGTTTCTTGTTTGTTAAATAATATTTCTGTTTGTTTTGTGCTGTTTTTTGTATCTTTTTTGCTTATGTTATTATCGGATTCCGTATTATCGTTTTTTTCTTTATTGTTGGTGTTAAAAATTTTTTTAAAAATTTTTTTTGATGTTTGTGAGTTGTTATTTTTTAATTCTTTGTGGTTATTATTATCATTATTTTTTTTATCATCTGATATTATAACATTGTTATTTTTATCAAATTCGGCAGAAATAATAAGTAGTTTATCGTAAATATTTCTGGTTTTTTCTATTGCTAAATCTATATCTATTTTAGAAACGTTTGATAAGTTGTTAAAACTTTCTGTTAAATTAAGTATAGATTTTAAATCATTAATTATAATTTCGGATATTTGTTTTGATTTCATATTATTAAAATTAAAATTTTATGTAAAAATAATTAAAGCAAATTAATTTTTAGTATAAAAGTATATGTTTCTTGAGAATTCTATAAAAGATGTGCAACGGACAGGGTGGATAGAGGTTATTGCAGGCTCTATGTTCTCTGGTAAGACCGAGGAATTAATTCGTAGATTAAAACGTGCAGAGATAGCAAAGCAACGTGTCGAGATTTTTAAACCTACTATTGATGTTAGATACTCCGAGGACGAGGTTGTATCGCATAACGAAAATTCTATTCGTTCGACTCCTGTAGAGAGTGCGTTTAATATTTTGCTTATGGTAAGCGAGGTTGATGTTGTTGGTATAGACGAGGCTCAATTTTTTGATATGGGTTTGGTCGAGGTTTGTAATAAACTTGCAAATAGTGGAATAAGGGTTATAGTAGCCGGTTTGGATATGGATTTTAAAGGAAAACCTTTTGGTCCTATACCTGCAATGTTTGCAACTGCAGAGTATGTAACAAAGGTTCATGCAATTTGTGTAAGATGTGGAAATTTAGCACAATTTTCGTATCGTCTCGACAAAAGTGAGAGTTTAGTTTTACTTGGTGAAAAACAAGAATATGAGCCTTTATGCAGAAATTGTTATAATAACGCAATTAAAGAAAAACATTAAATAAAATTATCGTCTATAATTTTTAATTCTTTTTCTATTTTAACACTTAGTTCGTTTGATATTTCGGTAAGTGGTAATCTTAAAACGTCGTCGCATATATCCATTTGATGTAATAAATTTTTTATTCCTGCGGGGTTTCCTTCGGCAAAAATAAGATTTATTATTTCTAATATTTGGTAGTGTATTGTTCTTGCTTTATCAATTTTGTTGCTTAAGGCCAGATTTACCATTTCTGACATTTTTTTAGGAAAAGCGTTTGCTATAACAGATATAACTCCTTCCATACCTATTGATATTAAAGGTAGAGTAAGAGCATCGTCGCCCGATATTACTTGAAAATCAGGGGGTTTGTTTTTAATAATTTTCATAATTTCGTTAAAATCGGCAGATGCTTCTTTTATTGCAACAATATTGTTAAAATTATTTGCTAATTGCAGGCATGTATCTGCTGATATGCGGCTTGATGTTCTGCCCGGAACATTGTATAATATTATTGGCACCGGCGAGTTTTCGGATATTTTTTTGTAGTGTTGATATATACCTCTTTGATTTGGTTTGTTGTAATATGGTGCTACCGATAAAATTGCATCTATTCCTGAGAAATTGGTTGTTTTTATGGTTTCGATAAGCTCGTTGGTATTGTTTCCTCCCATTCCTAAAACTATGGGTAATCGATTGTTATTTATTTTTTTTATAAAATTTACTACTTCGTTTTTTTCGTCATAAGACATTGTTGCAGCCTCTGACGTTGTGCCTAAAACAACAAGATAGTTTATTCCGTTGGTTATAAGGTTTTCGATAATTTTTTGTAAAGCACTAAAATTAATTGATTTATCGTTATTAAACGGTGTAATTACCGCAACACCTGTTCCTGTAAATTTCATTTTTTGTAGTTTTATATTTAGTTAATGTTTAGCAATATTACAATTATTTAATTTTTTGGTTTATTAATTATTTTTAAATAATGATTTATTTGTTCGGTTAATAATTTTATGTCTTGTTTATCGTTTATATCTATCATAAAATCGTAATATGAATTTTTGTTTTTAAATTTGCCTACTTTAAATTTTGCTAATGATAATGCTGTTATATATTGAATTGGATAATCATTTATTACGCTTAAATCTATAAGTATATCAAATTCTTGTGAAATAAATTTTTCGATAAACGGATTATTTGGTTTGCCATACCAATTAAGGTTTTTGCGTGAAAAGAATTGTGTATGTTCATTTTTTTTATAAAAATTGAGAACTTCTTTTGAATCGACAAAACCTAATGAAATTACGTTGTTGTTTTGATTTGTTATGTCTAATATAAATTTTTTTGCTATTTCGTAATTTTCTTGGTGTGTAGCATTGTATATAACGCCAATATTTTTTGCATTATTTAAATTATATACATTTCTATTACGTTTTATTTTTTTTACTTTTTTATTTAAAATATAAAAAGCAATTTTAAGTCTTGTATCTGAAAAAAAACTCATTTATTTTTTATTAATTTTAATTTGTCAAATATATAAAAAAGAATTTTATTATTTTATTTCGGGAGTTTTATCTGATTTATAATAGAATTTTAGTTCGGTAAAATCAAAATCGGGGTTGGGGATATCTATTTTCATTTCGGATATTTTATTACCGTTATAAATAAAATATGCTTTTCCTACGGGTAGTGACGGAAATTCTTTAAACTCTACTAAAAATGTATCGGCTTGCCAGTGTGTAAGCTCCGAGTAAAAAAGTTTTGCGGGTTTAAATTGTAAGTATAATTTATTGTTTTTTGTTTTTATATATGCATCGCCGTATAGTTTGCCTCCGTATGTTCCAGTATAATTTTTAATGTCTAATTTTGGTTTTAGATTTTTGTTTATCGACGAGTATAAATATTTGTTGTTTTTGGTTACTTTATTTTGTCGGTATTTATAATATTTAAGGAATAATGCACTGTAATCGATTTTTTCTTTATCGAAATAAATATCTAATATTTTATACATTAGAGCTGTTGGTAAATAGTTCATGCTGTTTGTTAAAATTACAAATCCAAGATTTTCTTCGGGAACCATTACTACTTGTGATATCATTCCGTCAAGACCACCCGAATGGTTTATAATTTTTTTGCCGTGATAATCGAATAAGTCAAATCCCATTCCGTATGTATGAAAGTGCATAGATGGAAAAAAGTATTTGTCGCTTGGTGATATTTCTTCTATAGTTTGCGAGCTTTTAATTTTATTTGAGACTTTTTTTGAGAAATATTTTTTTCCGTTAAGATTGCCGTCGTGTAATTGTAGTTTTATCCATTTAATCATATCGTCAACTGTTGAGTTTATTGCTCCTGCAGGTGCTATATTGTCCCAACTAATGTATTTTATAGGTATAATTTTTCCATCTTTTTCGACGTGAGGAATGGCTAAGTTTTTTTTGTTTTGATATTTTATTGAACTGTTGGTATTTACCATTTTTAATGGTTTAAAAAAATGGTATTTAATAAAGTCGTCGTAATTTGTATCCGACACTTCGGTAATTAATTGTCCTGCAACTAAAAACAAAAGATTTGAGTATCCGTAATGTGCTCTAAATCCGTATTTTGGTTTTAAATATTGTATGCGTTTAATAATTTCTGTTCTGTTATATGATGTTGCGTCCCAAAGTAAATCGCCACTAAAAGTTTTTAATCCGCTATGGTGCGATAATAAATCGCTTATTGTAAAATTTTTGGTTACATAATCGTTATACATCTTAAAATACGGAAGATATTTAATTACTTTATCATTCCAATTAATTTTACCTTGATCAACTAATATGCCTATTGCCGATGCTGTAAATGCCTTTGTGTTTGATGCAATGCCAAACATTGTGTTTTTATCGACTTTGCCGGGTTTGTTAATCTCGCGATAACCGTAACCTTTTTCTAAGATTATTGTATCGTTTTTTATTATTGCAATTGCTAAGCCGGGAATTTCCCAATCTTTATATGTTTTATTAATATAATTATCAACTTTTTTTACAAAATCTTTTGGTTGTGATTTTAATAAATTAATATTTAATAAAAATATTATTATTAATAAAATGTATTTCATTTGTTTGTGTTAAAATTATATTTGATATTATTAGTTTTGTTTGCTTTATTATTTGTTATTAAAAAGAGTCATAAAATTAATTAAATTTTTAACTTAACAAAAATAATTTGTTAATAAAATAATTATTATTTTCGGAAAATAATTAAAAATTTTAAATTAAAAATTTGTATTATGATAAAAAAAGGTTTATTAACATTAGTAAGTTTAGGACTTATGGTTTTAAATATAAATGCACAAAACGGAACAATTACCAACGATAATTTACAAAAAATAAAAAAATCGTATGATAGAAATAATCCGTCAACTATAGCAATATCAAACGCTGTTAGAAATAACTCGATTAAAGATTTAGCTTTAGATAAACAATCGGCAAAAAAAGTTGATCATTTTTTTAAATACAGGGTAGATGTTAATGGTATTACAAACCAAAAACAATCGGGGCGTTGTTGGATGTTTACAGGATTAAATGTTTTACGTCCTAAAGTTATTAAGAATCTTAATTTAGAATCGTTTGAGTTTTCGACAAACTATCTTTATTTTTATGATATTCTCGAAAAATCTAATCTTTTTCTCGAAGGGGTAATTTCTACTGCCGACAAAAAAATGGACAGTAAAGATGTAGAGTTCTTTTTTAATTCGCCTGTAAACGATGGTGGAGTATGGAACTCGCTTGTTAATCTTATAAAAAAATATGGTGCTGTTCCTAAAAATGTTATGCCCGAAACAAATTCGAGCGAAAATACATCGTTAATGATGAAAATTTTAAAAACCAAGCTTCGCGAAGATGGATTGATTTTAAGAGATATGGTAGCTAAAAAATCAAAAAATATAGAGGATAAAAAAATAAAAATGTTAGGCGAAGTTTATAGGATACTTGCAATAAACCTTGGTGAGCCTGTAGAAAATTTTACATGGCGATACAAAGATAAAGACGGTAAAATTAGCGAGATTAAAAATTATACTCCAAAATCGTTTATAAAATATGCTATTCCGGAGCTTAATTTAGACGATTATGTAATGTTAATGAACGACCCATCGCGTGAATATTATAAACTTTACGAGATTAAATTAGACCGTAATCTTCAAGAAGGTTTAAATTGGAAATTTATAAATTTACCATCGAACGATTTAAAAAAGTATGCATTAAAAAGTATAAAGAATAACGAGGCAATGTATGCTTCTTGTGATGTTGGAAAACAACTTGATATAGACGATGGAGTTTTAGATGTTAATAATTATAAC
>JALSQC010000208.1 GCA_026985625.1 Bacteroidales bacterium
TTTTACCATATCTTTTATAAATCTAAAATTTTAAAATTATCGGCATCTTTTGCTACCGGAAACGATTGCCTAAAATCAGACAACGCTTTATACGACAGTTCTACAGTTTGTGTTTTATTATCGTGTGGTTTTATACCGGTTATTTCCTCGCCAAAAGGATTTATTACTGCCGAATCTCCCGAATAAATCACATTATTTTGATCGGTTCCTACACGATTAACCCCAATAACATACGACTGATTTTCTATTGCTCGTGCCCGTAATAATGTTTTCCATGCATACGAGCGTCGTTCGGGCCAATTTGCTATATAAACCAATATATCATAATTTTGTTTATTCCGCGACCAAACCGGAAAACGTAAATCGTAACAAACAAGAGGTTTTATTTGCCATCCGTTAAAATCAACTATTAAATCTTTATTTCCTTGCGAGTAAAATTTATGTTCGTTTGCCATTCTAAACAAATGACGTTTATTATAATCAAAAATATCGCCGTTAGAGTTTACAAAAAGTAATTTATTGTAGTAGTTGTTATTCTCTTTAATTATTAAACTGCCAATTATCGAAACATTATTTTGTTTTGCTGTTTCTTTCATAAATTTTACCGACTTTCCGTTAATAGTTTCTGCTAACTTTTTAGAGTTCATCGAAAAACCAGTAGTAAACATTTCGGGCAAAACAACTAAATCGGTTTTATTTTTTAAAGATTTAATTATTGATAATATGTTAGATATATTTTTATCAACATCCTCCCAAAATAACGATGTTTGAACAATTGATACTTTAATATTTTTAATCATTTATACTGATAATAAAATAATTTAATTTATTTTTTTACAATACTATAAAAATATGTTATTTTTACATAAAAAACAAAATAATGCAATTTTTATTATTTTTAATTACAGCCCTTGTATTACACCCAATACATATATCTGTAACAAATATTGATATAAATACTAAAAATAAAAAAAAAATACTTATAGTTACAAAAGTTTTTTCTAACGATTTTCAAAAAATTATTAATACAAATTATAATACAAATCTTAACATTAACGACTCTATATCTATTTTTAAACACAAAAAACAAATATCTAATTACATAACTAAAAATTTAAAGCTTATTATTAATAACAAATCAATTATCAATAATAAATTAATGTTTGACAGTATAAATTATAATAATCAGGCAAGTTGGTTTTATTTCTCGATAAACAAAAAAATTACTCCTAAAAAAATTATTATTATAAATAATCTGTTAAACGATTTGTTTCAAGATCAAAAAAATTTAGTTTTTATTAAATATAAAAATTTCCAAAAATCTTTTAAATTAACCAAAAGCGATAAGCTAAGGACATTGTCGTTATAAATTAAAAAATTTTTAATAATATTTAAATTAAAATAATAAAAGACTTGTTGGTATTTTATTATTATTTTGTATCTTGCACACATAAACAAATTAAACTTTATAAAAATGATAAAAATATTATTAATAGTAGTTGCAATAGGAATATTTTCTTGTATTAATGCAACAAAAGACAATGCAATATCAACAAAAGAAAAAATAAATAATAATTTACAAAAAGCAACAATTCCCGAAAATGTTAAAGCAATTTTTGACAAATCTTGTATTGCATGTCATTCAAATGCAGGAAATATGGCAAAAATGCATGTAAATTTTGACAAAATTTATACAAATTCTTACTCACCCAAAACAATGAGTAAAAAATTAAAAAACATAAATAGAGTTATAACACGGGATATTATGCCATCGAAACGATATTTAAAAAAATTTCCCGATAAAGCTTTAACCGATAAAGACAAAAAACTTGTTAGCGATTGGATTAACTCTGAACTAAAAAAATATAATAAATAAAAAGTTTTAATAAAAACTTATAATTTACAACGTAATTTTAAACAATATAAAGCCGTAAAAAAATATATATTTTTTTGGGTTAATTATAAAGATATTTATTTTCGCAATATATTTAACATTGCATTATGATTGATTTAAACAAAATAAATATCTCGGATTTCGATTACAATTTACCAAACAATAAAATTGCTAAATTCCCTGTAAACAATCGCGACAAATCTAGTCTTTTAGTTTGGAAAAACAACAAAACCGAAAAACATATATTTTCTGATATTTATAAATTTATTCCTAAAGACACAATTTTATTTTTTAATAATACAAAAGTAATACACGCAAGATTATTATTTAATAAAGAAACAGGAGCCAAGATTGAAATTTTCTGTCTAGAGCCTGTAATTCCGTCAGATTACAATCTTGCATTTCAGCAATCGAAAAAAGTATCGTGGAAATGTTTTATAGGAAACTCAAAAAAATGGAAAACTAATAATCTACATAAAAAAATATCTATAAACAATATAAATTTTACACTTACAGCAAAAAAAATAAACAAAACCGACAATAGTACAATAATAGAATTTTCGTGGGACAACAATAATTTTACTTTCTCGGACATACTCGATAATCTTGGAAAAATTCCTATTCCGCCGTATTTAAACCGCGAGTCGGAAAACTCAGACCTAACAAACTATCAAACTACATATTCGAAAATAAAAGGTTCTGTGGCAGCACCAACTGCAGGCTTACATTTTACAAATAAAACATTTGTCGATTTAAAAAATAAAAATATAAAAACCGACGAAATTACACTA
>JALSQC010000209.1 GCA_026985625.1 Bacteroidales bacterium
TGATAATGAAAGTTGCTGGTCGTCGGTTAAGTCTCCATTAACAGAAAGAGGGTTTGTTATTGTTCCGTCTCCTGTTAGTGTAGAATCAGAGACAATAGTAGGAATATCTTGTGCAACCCAAGCCGAGCCATTCCATGTTAAAACTTGTCCGGTGATTGCTGTTTGAGGTAATTCCATATAGTCGCCAAGGTAAACTTGATTTCCATTTTCGATATATAATGTATCGTTAGAAAAGGTTAGCAATTGATCGTCGGACACAGTACCTCCTGTTGCTATTTCAACCCAACTTGTTCCATCGAAATACCAAAATGTATTTGTATCGGTATCGTAAACCAACATACTAACATCGTTAGTTGCCGATGTAGTTATTGCTGTACGCTGTGCCGTTGTTAAACGTGGAATTAAAATTCCTTTATTTTTATTTTTAGAATAAACCTCGAATAATGCATTTATACTCGCCGGAGTATACGTGCTATCATCTGTTACTACTGTAGTTTGTGCTTTAGCAAACGTAATACTTAAAACTGCAATAATAATTAAACTTATTTTTCTCATAGTTTTAGTTTTTTATTAGTTTATACATTTTATTATTAATTTTAATTAAATAAATTCCTTTATTTAATTTTGATATATCTATTACAGATAATTTTTTTGATATTTTTGTTTCTATTATAACTTGTCCTGTTAAGTCTGTGATTGTTAAATTAGTTTTTTTGTTTTTTAATTGATTGTCTATGTTTATGTAATTATTAGCAGGATTGGGATAAATATTTATAATATTATTTGTAAAATTTTCTTGATTATTACTTATTATAACATTAAAGCAATTTGAAGTATCAGAACAAGCTCCGTTATCAACAACAACAGCATAATCTCCTGTTGTTGTGGGAGTAAAGCTTTGATTTATGGCTCCTGTTATTGGTGTATTATTATTACAATCAATCCATTGAAATGTTGTTAGCGAAGATGTATCGTTTGATGTTAATGTTTGTCCATTTACAGTAACATCGCTGTTAAGAGAAAGAACTTGAATATTAATTGATGCGGTTGTTCCGCAAGAGTCATTTAATGTATAGGTAATTTGATGCGTTCCTATGCCTGCAATCTCGGGGTCGAATATTCCGTTTAATGTATCGACTATTCCATCTCCCGACCATATTCCTCCGGGGTCTGCAGCCGATAAAGTATCGGGTAAGCTTTTTGAACAATACGGACCTGCAGGGTTAATTGTGGTTACACTTCCGGGAGATTGTATATATACTTTATCTCCGTTTTGACTACTAAAATTTCCCACATAAATATCATCGTAACCATCGTTATTTAAGTCTCCTATTGCAAGATCGTGACTAGATGTGCTACTGCTCCAGCAAGAAAAGAATTGTGCATTTCCTTGATTTGTCCATACCTCGGGAGAAGAACCTCCGTAGGCATCAATAATTATATCATCTAATCCATCGTTGTTATAATCTGCTACATAAACCGATTTGTCGTAATTTGTCCCTGCCAAATAAGACGAGAAAGTAAAGTTTCCTTGTCCGTCGTTAAGATAAATTTCCGAGGGATTATCCATTCCTACAAGCACAAAATCTTGGTCGCCATCGTTATCGAAATCGCCGGCAGCTACACTTTTATAACTGTCTTGTTGTCCGTAAGCGGCAACAAATACAAATCCGTTTGTTCCGTCGTTTCTCCAATATTCGTTACTATTTCCTGTATCATCACATAGTATTGCATCAATATCACCATCACCATCAAAATCGGCTAAAGCCACATCATGCTTGCCTCCGCTATTTGCACTAAACGACTGTTGTAAAGTAAAGTATCCAAAACCATTATTATAATATACTTTTTGAGTAGTTGAGGTTCCCGAAAAAAATATGTCCACATCGCCGTCATTATCCAAATCGGCAATATCAAAACCATAAATAGAAATATTCGTTGATATTTGTTGGCTTAGTGTAAAATTTCCTTGTCCGTCGTTTGACCATATTTCGGATTTTTGCGACGAATAAAATGCTCCTGCAATAATATCTAAATCGCCATCGTTATTAATATCGGCAAGTTTTACATCGAAAAAGTCTCCCGACGAATATATAGCTCCTTGAGAAAATATGCCTGTTCCATCGTTAAACCAAACCTCTATATAATCATAAGCTGCAATGGTAACGGCATCTAAATCGCCATCGCCGTCTAAGTCGCCCAAAGCAACACCGAATGTTGCTGTTGAGTCGCCATTATTGTTTGAATTTTGCGTAAATGTTCCACAACAATTTTGCGAAAATATTGTTTGTGAAAAAAGAATTAAAACAATTGTAAAAAAATAATTTCTCATAAAAAAAATATGTTTTTAAAAGTTTTTTTATCAAAATTAACACACATTGTTACACAAAGCAAATATTATTGTTATCATTAAATAAATTGGCAATTATTTGATAGTATAAAAATCCTTTTTTGTGTAACTCACTAATAAACAGCGATATGTTAATGTGATAAAGTTATTATCATATTGTAAAATTTATTTTTTGAGAAAAATAGTATTAAAGTATTATATAAATTTATACTATTTAGATGTTTTTGTTTTTAACATAAAATAATGGAGTTACACCTGTTTCGGTTTTAAAGACTCTATAAAAAGATGATGTTGATTTAAATCCTGATGTTTTACCAATAGCTTCGAGTGTAAGG
>JALSQC010000210.1 GCA_026985625.1 Bacteroidales bacterium
TTATTGATACATTAAAAAAAATCAATAAATTTGAAGAAAATTTAAAACTAGATTTTTCAACCGAACGCAATATCTTAAATATAAAAATATGAAAAAATTATTTGCAATTACATTAATAATATTAAGCCTAAACTCTTGCGATATATTACAAGATTTTGTAAAAGAGATACCGGTAAACGAAGAAACACCATTAACCGAACAAGAAGTAATAAACGGACTAAAACAAGCATTAGAAATAGGCAGCGACTCTGCAATAACAAAAGTTACGGCAAAAAACGGTTTTTTTAAAGACAATGCTATTAAAATTTTACTTCCGCCCGAAGCAAAAGTAATAATGGACAACAAAGACAATTCGGCACTAAAAGCAATAGGAATAACAAAACTCATAGACGACGTTATTCTAAGAATAAACCGAGCCGCCGAAGACGCATCAAAATCAGCTAAACCGATATTTGTAAATGCAATAAAAAATATGAGTATAACCGATGCATTTAAAATATTAAACGGACCCGATAATGCAGCAACCGAATACTTTAAAAAAACAACATCGCAACAACTATTCGATGCATTTAAACCAAAAGTAAAAGCATCGTTAGACAAACCATTAGTTGCAGGCGTATCAACAACAAAAGCATGGAATAAATTAACAACAAACTACAATAAAGTTGCAAAATTTACATCGTGGCAAACAGTAAACACAAACCTAAACGATTATGTAACACAAAAAGCAATCGACGGATTATTTATTAAACTTGCCGAAAAAGAAAAAAATATTAGAAAAAACCCAGTCGAACAAGTTACCAACCTATTAAAACGAGTATTCGGGAAAAAATAAAATTGTTAATTATTTCGTTAATATCTATTTAACAATACAATATTTTAATACCATATTAAATGTATTTTTATAAAAAAATAAAATTACAAATAAACAATTGTAATTTATTAAAAATTAACAAAATACAAAATTAACTACAAATGAAAAAATACGTAAAACTAATAATTGCAATAACATTGTTAACATCAACAATGTATTCATGTGTTTCGCCACGATTACTCGAAGACGAAAAAAATAAACGCAAAAAATGCGAAACAGTAAGAGACTCGTTAGAAAAACAAAACAAAGATTTAATAGTTGCAAACACCGAGCTAAAATCAAATAACGAAACATACAAAAAACGCATATCAGGCTTAATTACCGACACAACAGTTATAGGAACAAGTCTGCGAAAAATGAAACTACAATACGATAAAATAAACAAACTTAACGACGAACTATTACGAAAACAAAAACAACGAAACCTTAACAACGCAGCCGAAACACGTAAACTATTAGCCGAACTGCAAGCAGCACAAGAAGACCTGCAAATGAGAGAAGATAAACTTAAAGAAGCCGAAAACAAACTTAACGAAAAAAAGAAAAGTTTAGACAATCTTAAATCAGAATTAGACAATAAAAACAAAAAACTTATAGAACTGCAACAAATATTAAGTCAAAAAGACTCGGCAGTTGCAAACCTAAAACGAAAAGTAACCGATGCCCTTGTAGGATTCGAAGGAAAAGGACTTAAAGTACACGAAAAAAATGGAAAGATATACGTATCACTCGAAGAAAAATTGTTGTTTAAATCAGGAAAATGGGACGTTGGACCAAAAGGACAAAAAGCAATAGAAGAACTCGGAAAAGTATTAGCAAAAAACAAAGACATAAACATAATGATAGAAGGACACACCGACGATGTCCCATACAAAGGCTCAGGACAAATTAAAGACAACTGGGACCTTAGTGCAAAACGCTCAACACAAATAGTTAAACTATTACTAAAAAACAAAGATATAGACCCGAGCAGAATTATAGCAGCCGGAAGAGGCGAATTTGTTCCAATAGACCCTGCAAAAACAAAAGAAGCACGCCGAAAAAACCGAAGAACCGAAATAATTCTAACACCAAAACTTAACGAACTATTTAAAATGTTAGAAAACAACTAAAAAACTAAATAATAACCCAACTTATAGAGACGCTGTTTGCGTCTCTAATTTTTTAATTAATGACCCAATACCAAAACATAATTTTAACAAAAAAATATAACACAACATATTAAATATTAATTAAATAAAATTTTACAAATAAATGAAAAAAAACAAAATAAACACATTCCCTCGAACATTTTGGATAGCAAATACAATGGAACTTATAGAACGATGGGCATGGTACGGTTTTTATATGATATTTGCACTCTATCTAACAAAATCAACCGAAACAGGAGCATTAGGATTCTCACAATCTCAAAAAGGATTAATAATGGGTATAGGAACCGCTTTTTTATACGCATTACCACTAATCACAGGAGCAATAGCCGACAAAATAGGATACAAAAAAGTATTAATTATAGCATTCTCAATTTATTCAACAGCATTTATATTACTCGGCGTTGTTACTCAATTTGTTCCCGTATTTTTATCATACCTGTTTCTTGCAATTGGAGCAGCACTTTTTAAACCAATAATATCGGCAACAATTGCAAAAACAACAAACAAACAAAATTCATCGATAGGATTCGGAATATTTTATATGATGGTAAACTTTGGAGCATTTATAGGACCATTATTTACATCAAAACTACGAGCTCACTCATGGTTATTAGTATTTATTATGTCGGCAATAATAATATCATTA
>JALSQC010000211.1 GCA_026985625.1 Bacteroidales bacterium
AGACAAAGGCTCTTTTGCTATTAATCGATTAGAAGAAAATCTTAATAATAGAGATTCGCTTTTACAAATAATTTCCGATACATACTCATCTGCCGACTTATATTTAAAAGAAAACGATAGAGGTAGCACAGCTGCACTTATTGTTACGGGGGGATGGGTAGAAGGTTTATATATTGCAACACAAATTGTAGGAGATAGTGCCAATTATAATCAAGATGTTTTAACAAGAATTGGCGAACAAAAATTTTCGTTAAACAATTTGGTCGAATTACTAAAAATTTATAAAGACGAAGACAATGACATAAAAACTTGTTTCCCGAAATTAATTAAATTAAAAAATGTTTTTGATAAAATAAAAATTGAATATACAAAAGGAGAGGTAATAACAGACACTCAAAAGAAAATGACAACCATAACCAGCAAAGCCGATGTAAAAATATCTACTCACGATGTAGAAAAAATAAAAAAATTAATAATAAAAATAAGAAATCACATAATAAATGTTAATAACTAAATTTTATAAAAATGAAGATAAATAAATTATTAATACTTTTGATTTTAACAATAAGTTTTTCAGGTGTTTATTCGCAAAAAAGATTTGTTAGAAACAAATGTTTACCGGTTTTAAAACCTTATGTATATAACGGACAACTAAATTCAGCTAACCTTGCTGAAGGTGATATTGCAGAGCTATTATTAACTTTTTATGCCGGACAAGATTACAGAATACTTGTATGCTCACAAGAAGTTTTAGGTAACGTAGAATTTAAATTATTTGATACTAATAAAAATCTAATTTTTTCAAACAAAGATCACGATTATATTAACTATTGGGACTTTACATCAAATACCACACAACAATTAATTGTAAGAGTAAAAGTTCCAAAGCAAGAAGATTCCGAAATTAAACAAAGCGGATATGTTTCTATTTTAGTTGGATTTAAAGAATAGTTTTAAAAAATAACAAAATATTATTTTTATCTTTAATAATTTGTTTTTTTAAATCGCTTATTTTATTAAATTTTATCTCGTTACGAAATTTTTTATAAAACGTAATTTTAATTGTTTTATCGTAAATATTATCGTTAAAATCAAAAATATTAACCTCTAGTTTTAAATTATTATTAACGTCAACAGTTGGATTTGTCCCTATATTTAACATTCCTTTGTATTCTTTTTTATCGACAAAAACTTTAACAGCATAAACACCTCTATCGGGTATAATTTTATAATCGTCGGTTTTTATATTTGCCGTAGGAAATCCTATTTTTGAACCAATATTTTTACCCTTTACAACTTTACCAATAATAAAAAAATTATAATCAAGATACTTATTTGCAGTTTGTATATCGCCGGCAAATAAAGCATTTCGTATTTTTGTGCTCGACACATTAATATTTTTAATATTTAACGGAGGAACATTATAAATATTAAAACCAAACTCTTTTGCACACGATTTTAATTTATCAAAATTTCCTTCGCGATTTTTGCCAAATTGGTGGTCATAACCAATAATTAAAGTATCTAAATGCAATTTATCGTATAAAATATTTTTAATAAATTCAAACGATGTAAGATTTGCAAACTCGTTATTAAATTCAATAATTATTAAATAATCTATATCAAAAGAATTTAATAAATCAATTTTTTCGTCTATAGTATTTATTAATTTTAAATTACCCGCTTTTTTTAGAGCAAACCTTGGATGAGGCCAAAAAGTAACAATTACCGAATTACCCGATATTTCTTTTGTTTTTTGTTTTACAAAATCAATAACTTTTTTATGTCCCAAATGTAAACCATCGAAAGTACCAACAGTTACAACAGGTTTTTTTATTGATTTAATATTTTTTATTCCGTTAATAATTTTCATATGTTTGTTGATAACAAAAAACAGCTACAAATTTAATCGACTTTAATTAACCGATGTATTATTTTTTAAATAAAATTTACACCATTTTGAAATCCCACATACTGCACATTTTGGATTACGAGCCAAACAAACATATCTTCCGTGCAAAATTAGCCAATGATGTGCAATTGGCAATAAATCGGCAGGAATATATTTTACAAGTTGTCTTTCGGTTTCGATTGGTTTTTTAGAGTTTGTTGATAATCCTATTCTTTGCGAAACTCTAAAAACATGAGTATCTACAGCCATTGCCGGCTTATTGTAAATAACCGAAACTATTACATTTGCTGTTTTTCTGCCAACACCCGGAAGTTTTATTAAGTCCTTAACTTCCGAAGGAATTTTTCCGTTAAAATCATCAATTAGCATTTTTGCCATTTTAACAAGATTTTTTGCTTTATTATTCGGATACGAACATGTTTTTATATAATTAAATATTACATCGTTTGATGTTTGCGACATTTCTGCTTCCGAGGGAAAATCTTTAAACAATTCTTTAGTAATTACATTAACTCTTTTATCGGTGCATTGAGCCGATAATATAACAGCAACAAGCAACTGAAAAGGTGTTTTGTAGTTTAATTCGGTTTCGGCAACAGGCATATTTTTTTTAAACCAAGAAATAATATTATCGAACCTTTCTTTTTTTGTCATTTAATAATTTAATTTTGTGTTTTTATAAATTAAAAACAAATTTAGCAATTAATAATAATTTTAATCTTAAAATTTGTTTATTTTACTTTAAATAAATGAGTAGCTTAATTCAAGCAAAAAATATTACAAAATCGTTTGGCGATCTAATTCTTTTTAAAGATATATCGTTTAGTATACATAAAAATCAAAAAGTTGCATTAATTGCAAAAAACGGAGCAGGAAAATCAACCATATTAAATATTTTAACGCAAAATGATACTCCCGACTCGGGCGAAATTAGCTTTAAAAACGATATAAACATAGGTTTTTTAGAACAACAACCAAAACTAAATCCTCAAAATACTGTTATCGAAGAAACTTTTAACTCAAAAAACAAAACCGTAAAACTTATAAAAGAATACGAACAAGCTTTAAACAACAATAATACAGACTTAATATCGCAACTATCGGAAGATATGGATAGACAAAATGCTTGGGATTACGAGGTAAAAATAAAACAAATATTATCTAAACTTGATATTACAAATTTTTTTCAAAAAATAGAAACCCTTTCGGGTGGACAAAAACGCAGGGTTGCTCTTGCCCGTGTTCTTATTAACGAACCAAATATTCTTATTCTTGACGAACCTACAAATCATTTAAACTTAGAGATGATTGAGTGGTTAGAAGATTTTCTTAACTCTGCAAACATAACATTACTAATGGTTACACACGATAGATATTTTCTTGATAGAGTATGTAATAAAATTATAGAAATTGACGACAAAAAACTATACACTTACAATGGTAATTACTCTTATTTTCTCGAAAAACGCTACGAACGTATAAAAAACAAAAATGCCGAACTCGAAAAAGCAAAAAACCTATTACGCAAAGAACAAGATTGGATAAACAGAACTCCAATGGCTAGAACATCAAAAGCAAAATACCGTATAGAAGCATTCTCGAAACTAAAAGAAAAAGCAAGTGGAAAAATAAAAGAACAAAATATAAGATTAGACATTGCAACAACACGCTTAGGAAAAAAAATATTAAACATAAAACACGTTTACAAAAACTTTGGCGAACTAAAAATTCTTAACGATTTTTCGTATAATTTTAGCAAAGGCGAAAAAATAGGAATTATTGGCAAAAACGGAACAGGAAAAACCAGTTTCTTAAATATAATTACTAACGAAATTAAACCCGATAAAGGATTTGTTGATTTTGGCGAAACAGTTGTTGTAGGTTATTATAAACAAGAAGGCATAAAATTTAAAGAAAACCAAAAAGTAATTGATTACATAAAAGAATTTGCCGAAGTTATTAAATTAAAAAACGGAAGTTCTGTTTCGGCATCACAATTCTTACAATATTTTTTGTTTACCCCGCAAATGCAATACTCAAAAATAGAAAAATTAAGCGGTGGCGAAAAACGTCGTTTGTATCTTATGAGCATTTTAATGAAAAATCCTAATTTTTTAATTCTCGACGAACCCACAAACGATTTAGACATAATGACTCTGCATGTTTTAGAAGATTATTTGCAAAATTTCGAAGGAACAGTAATTATTGTATCTCACGACAGGTATTTTATGGATAATATTGTCGACCATTTATTTGTATTTAACGGTAATGCCGATATTAATGATTTTGCGGGAAATTATTCGCAATATCGCAAAGAATATCTAAAAAAAATAAAACACCAGAAACAAAAACTTACAAAAAAAGTTTCTAAACCTAAGACCATAACAAATAAAAAATTTTCGTTTAAAGAAAAATACGAGTTTGATTTACTCGAAAAAGAACTCGAAAAATTAAATAAACGAAAAGCAGAACTCGAAAAATTAATAACATCAAACAAAACAACCCCACAAGAATTAATTAAAAACTCAGAGGAATTAGGCGAATTGTTAACACTGCTCGATAAAAAAGAAATGCGTTGGTTAGAACTTAGCGAACTAAAAAACTAATAAAAAATATTAAGTTTTATGAACAAGCACGTAGAAATAGAAAAATCTACAATAAAAAAAATGATAAAAATATATTGTAAAGCAAAACATAATCCTGCTAATGAGTTTTGCGAATCGTGTCAAAAACTTGTAGAATATACCGATTTAAAAACCGACAAATGTGTTTTTGGAGATTTAAAACCTGCTTGCTCATCGTGCCCTATACATTGTTACAGTAAAATATACCGAGACAAAATAAAAGAAGTTATGCGTTTCTCGGGTCCACGAATGTTATATATATCGCCACGCAGAACAATTTTGCATTTTTTAAATGTGTTTCATACAAAAAAAATGCTTAAAAATAAATCGGTAAAAGATATTATTAAAACACAAAAAGAAAAAAACAAGATTAATATAACCTTTTAATTTACAGTATGTTTTTTAAATACATCGTTATATATATCTCCAAAAAATATTAGAACTTTAAACATATAAAATGGCGAATTTAGTTTAAAATCGATTTTATTATTATTTACAATCATAATTCTGTATCCTGCACCAAGGCCAATACCAACCCAAGGTATAATTTTATAATGTCCCTGTAACGAAGTTTCGTAAATTACAATGGGTTTTCGGTATAAAATTATATTGTTATATTTATAATTATCGAATCCCACACCTAATTGCACGGGTATGCTCATTTGATACTTTTTTTCGTTATAAAAAATATACTCGGCAAAAAAACCAATGTAATACATTTTTAAATTAACTTGTATTGTATCACCTTTGTTATTTACATTATAAATATTTTTTTTTATATCGGAGTTCAAAAAATTATAGCCTAATCCGTAATTAAATTTATTGTCGTATTCTAACATAAATTTTATTCCGTTTATGCGGGCACGGCGTGTCGATATAAACGAGTTTCTATTATCGCCTTTTATGTTAAACTTTGGTTTTGTTTTTAACGCAATTTTTATAGAGTCTATAATTTGAGATTTTGTAATGTTTGTTGATAATATAACAAGCAAAATAATAAAAGCAATGATACTTTTTTTATTTATTAATTTTATCATAATTACTTTGCAATATTATTATTTGCTTGTTTAAAATCGGAATTTTGTAGTTTGCGTGGAAGTTTAAATTTTACACCGTTTATTTTTTTTATTTTATCATTATGATATTTAATTGTCCAGATAAGGTTACCGTTTTCGTCGTATTTATACCAAAGTTTTTCTTTAACACCCATATCGTAATATCCTTTTAAATAAATTTTATTTTTAGGATAGTAGTATGTAAATTTTCCGTTTTCTTGTCCTTGGACAAAACTACCCGTAAACATTTTATCGCCCGATTTGTAATAATATCTCCAGAGTCCGTTTTTTAATCCCGCTTGGTAGGTTCCTTTTTCGATATGGTCGCCTATTGCATATAACCAGTATCCTTCTTTTTCGCCATCGAGATATTCGCCTTTTGTAAGGGTATCACCTTTTTCGGAGAACTCAACAAAACTGCCGTCTTCTTTTCCTTTTGTAAGATTTTCGATTTGCCATATTTTACCCGACGGATAAAACCATTTCCATTCCTTTACGGGATATCCGCGTTTGTAAAAACCTGTTTGTTCAATTTTTTGATTTTTGTAATAAAAAGTCCATTTTCCTGTTCGCATATTATTTATATATGTTCCTTTGGCTTTTATTTCGCCACTTTCGTAATACAACAACCAATTTCCTTGTTTACGACTTAAAGTATCAACTGTGCCCGACGATTTTAATATGCCGTTTTTTGTATAATTTTTTGCTTTTATAACAGAGCCGTCTGCCGAGTAAAATTTATGTAAGCCAACGGGTATGGAATCTAAGAAACTACCTATAAATTTTATATTTCCGTTTTCGTAAAATTCTTTTCTTTCTTTTATATCAAATTTAATATCAACACTATCCGATACTAACGAATCGGCAGCATATTCGGCTGTTTTAACAGGTTTTCCCTGATGATTATATTCTATAACAAGTCCGTTAAGTTTATTGTTTTTGTATGTTTTTTTCGATTTTATCTTTCCATTTTCGTAAAATTCTTTCCAAACCCCTTGTTTTTTTCCGTTTTTATCTACTCTGTTTATTTTATCTTTAAAAACAAGATAATTTTTATTGTATTTATATATTGATGTTATTAGCGTATCTTTAAATTGATATGCTATACCGTCTTTTTGACCATCTTTATATGTTATTATTTTATCTAATTTTCCGTTAACGTAATAATACGATTTTCCTTGTTTAACATCGTTAACATAAAGTTCTTTTGATATTAAACCTCCTGTTTTTTTACCATCTTTAATTTTATATTGATATGTATAATAATATCCGTTTTTTTTATCGTTATAATAATTTATTTTTTTTATTGTATCTCCGTCTTTATCGTAAAAAATCCATAAACTATCGAGTTTAAAAAGTTTTCGGTTGCCTTCGGATTTAATAGCTCCTGTAGAATAATATGTTTTCCAATATCCGTCGGGCTTTCCGTTTCGCATAAAGCCCTCGCTTGATATTTTTCCGTTTTTATAATAAAATTTATTATATCCGTTTGGATTTATTTTGTTGTTTGTTTGCGAAAACAAGTTTGCTGTTGCAAATAATAAAATTAAAAATACAGGTATTTGTTTAAATTTTTTCACAAAACGTTTATTTTCGTTTATAATTTTGTTGTATTTTGATAAATTATATTACATAATTTTTAATTTCGTTTTCGGTTATTTGTTTGTTGCTAAAAATAACTAATCGTTCTATTACGTTTCTAAACTCCCTAATGTTGCCTGTCCATTGTTTTTGTTTTAATAATTCGGTAGCTTTTTTTGTAATTTTTAATTTTGGTTTACCGTATTCTTTACAAATTTGTGTAATAAAATAATCGGCAAGTAACGGAATATCATCTAAACGTTCGTTAAGCGACGGCACTTTAATAATTATTACGCTAAGGCGATGATATAAATCTTCGCGAAAGTTTTTGTTTTCGATTTCGGCTTTTAGATTTTTGTTTGTTGCTGCAATTATACGCACATCGACATTTATATCTTTGTCGCTACCTACGCGGGTAATTTTGTTTTCTTGCAATGCTCTCAACACTTTTGCTTGTGCCGATAGACTCATATCTCCTATTTCGTCGAGAAAAAGAGTTCCTCCGTTTGCAAGTTCAAATTTTCCTTTTCGTTGTTTGTGAGCCGATGTAAAAGCTCCTTTTTCGTGCCCAAAAAGTTCACTTTCGATAAGTTCCGATGGTATTGCCGCACAGTTTACTTCGACAAAAGGAGCCATAGAACGTTTGCTTTTTTCGTGTATCCAATGTGCAACAACCTCTTTTCCTGTGCCGTTATCGCCTGTAATTAAAACTCTTGCATTTGTTTCGGCTACTTTGTCAATCATATCTTTAACTTGCATAATAGGAGCCGACTCGCCTACCATTTGGTATTTTTTATTTATGCGTTTTTTTAATATTTTAGTTTGTTTTATAAGCTGTGTTTTGTCGGTAGCATTACGTATTGTTATTAGCATACGATTTAAATCTAATGGTTTTTGAATAAAATCAAAAGCTCCTTTTTTTATGCACTCAACAGCAGTATCAATATCTCCATGTCCCGATATCATAATAACAGGAATTTCGGGTTTTATTTCTTTTGTTTTTTCAAGGACTTCTATACCGTCCATTTTTGGCATTTTAATATCAGTAAAAATTAAACTGTAATCTTTTTGTTTAATTTTTTCTATTCCTTGTTGTCCGTCTTCGGCAAGGTCGGTTTCGTAACCTTCGTTATCAAAAATATCTTTTAAAGTGTTTCTTATACTGCGTTCGTCTTCTATTACTAAAATCGATGACATATTATTTTTTGTTTAAATAGTTAATTAAATCGTTTTTAAAATCATTAACTGATTTGTATCGTTTTTCTTGCCCCAAAATTAACATTTTTTCTATTTGTTCCGAATTATAAAAAGTATGAGGTTTTGGAAAAACATGTTTATATGTTGCTTTTTGTAAAATTAAAAATAATTTTTTATCTATTTTTCGGTTCTCGGGTATATTTTTGTTTAATTGATATGCTATGGTTTTTAACGGATTGCAATTGCTAAAAGGTATCTCGCCGGTTAGCATCTCGTAAAGCATAATGCCTACGCTATAAATATCAGATGTTTGATTAACTAATTTGTATTTTTTTAGTATTAACTCGGGAGGCGAGTATAACAGCGAAAAAGGTTGCGTTTTTTTTAATTTAACCGAGTCTTTAATTATTGCTTGTCCAAAATCTATTAATACAATATCGGGATTATTAAAATCTATTTTATTTTTTTTTGTAAATTTTACAATAATATTAGATGGTTTAATATCTGAATGATAAATGTTTTTTAAATGAAATTTATTAAGTATTTCTAATAACTTTATTACAATTTTTAACCAAAACTCTTTATTTGTTTTTCGGTTGTATCGCCATAATTGTTTTATTTCTTTTAGATTTCTCCCGTCGATAAATTTGTAAATTATATAAACTCCTGTTTTATTAATATTAAAATCTAAAATATTACTTGTATTTTCTGACTCTATATCGAGCAATGCCTCCTGAAAAAAATTAAATAAAGCAAAATTATTTTTGTCGATATTTTTTAATTTCTTAATAAATATTTTTTTGTTGTTTTTAGTTTCCCCCTTATAATTTGCCGAAAATGTTCCCTCGTGTATTTTTTTTATAATTTTATACGGCTGAATATCCGACACATCGGGCTTTGGTAAATTTATAGTCTTTTTACCTGTTTTATTTAAAAAATTATCGATAATTTCTAAAATATTACTTAAAATAACAGGCTTTGTTATAATATTATAGTTTAACTCTAATAAATTAGTTTTTAATAATTCTGCATCAAAAATATTTGTAGAAACAATTATCTCCGAATATTTATATTTTTTAATAATGTCAATCTCCGATTTATCGGTAATTCCCAAATAAACAATATCAAAATCTACAGGTTTAACAAAGTCGTTAACACTATTAATAAAATAACAATTAAAACCTTTTAAATAAAAGATGTATTTTAGAGTGTTTCTAATACCTGTATTTTTTTCAAAAATTAAAGCATTTAACATTTTGTAAATTTAATAAATAAATTTAAGCTATTTATTTAAAATTAAAAATATTAGATAATCATACATATCTATAATATTTTTGTATATTGACAATAAATTTAAGTTAAATAAAAAATACTTTACTCAAAATTTTACATTAAATTTTATATTTTTACATTTACAAAAAAAATAATTATGAAATTATACTCGGTAAATGCCGGCAATTTTAAACTCGACGGAGGAGCAATGTTTGGTGTTGTTCCAAAAGTTTTATGGAGTAAACATTATCCTGCCGACGAAAATAATTTATGCAATTGGGCAATGCGTTGTTTACTTATTAAAGACAATAATAAATTAATTTTAATCGATAACGGAATGGGTAATAAACAAGACGAAAATTTTTTTTCGCATTATTACCTTAACGGAGATGATACTTTAGAAAAATCATTTACCAAAGCAGGCTTTTCCTTTGACGATGTTACCGATGTTATTCTTACCCATTTGCATTTTGACCATTGCGGAGGAAGTATAAAATACGACAAAAACAACAACCTTGTTTCTGCTTTTAAAAACGCAAAATTTTGGGTTAGCAAACAACAATGGAATTGGGCTGTAAATCCAAATCATCGCGAAAAAGCATCGTTTCTTAAAGAAAATATTTTGCCAATGCAAGAGACATTGCAGTTAATAGACAAAGAAACCGATTTCTCGGCAAAAATAAAACTAAAACTTTTTAACGGACATACCGACGGACAAATTATTCCTCATATAAATTACAACGGGAAAACTATTGTTTTTATGGGAGATTTATTACCATCGACAGCACATATTCCAATGCCTTGGGTTATGAGTTACGATACCCGTCCCTTATTAACACTCGAAGATAAAAAACAATTTTTTAACGATGCAATAAAAAACAATTATACTCTGTTTCTCGAACACGACCTATACAACGAGTGTTGCACAATAAAGCAAACCGAAAAAGGACCACGTCTTGATAAAACATTTACATTAAATAATTTTATTAATGATTAAGCCTTTATTTGCAATATTATTATTATTGATTTTTTTATCTTGCAAAAAATCAAATATAGAAGAAAAACAAAAAACACGTTATCTTACCAACGATTTTTGGATAATGAAATCGTATATAGATTATAACGAAAATAAAGCATTTG
>JALSQC010000212.1 GCA_026985625.1 Bacteroidales bacterium
ATGCCAAAGCTCCTACAACTCCCGAACCTAATATAGCAATTGTTTCGCCTAAGTTTAATTCATCGGTTGTTTTTTTTGTTAATTTAAGTGCTAAATAAGTTATACTCCAAAACATAAACAATATAGTAAACGCACTAGCTAATGCCGACATAGAGTTCATCATTATAGGCACTTTTGTAGGATCGCTTGCAAATAACGAGACAAACCTTCCCATAATCATAAATAATGGTGCTCCGGGAGGGTGACCAACCTCTAATTTAAAAGCTGTAGCTATAAATTCTCCACAATCCCAAAAACTGGCTGTAGGTTCAATAGTCGATAAATAAGTAAATGCTGCAATTAAGAAGATTACCCATCCTGTTACATTGTTTAATAATTTAAATTTCTTCATTAGAATAATATTTGTATATTTATTTAGATAAAAAAACGATTTTAAATAATTAGCAAAAATATAATTTTAGCGAAAATAATAACTTTATTTAATATTATTTTTTTTTACAGGTTAAAAAAACAAAAAAAAAGTTTGTGAAAGTTAATTTTTTTATATTTTTGCAAAACCAAAATTTATTGACCTATGGTGTAATTGGCAACACGTCTGATTTTGGTTCAGAAGAGTCCAGGTTCGAGCCCTGGTAGGTCAACAAAAAAAGCTATCAATTGATGGCTTTTTTTGTTTTTAATAAACTCCACCAATTTTTTTTAAATCTCCTTTTTTTAGAATTTTTATTTTTCGGCCTTTTAATTCTATAACTTTTTCGTTTTTTAATTCCGACATTAATCTTATAACCGACTCGGTAGCAGTTCCTACAATATTTGCAATATCCTCGCGTGTTAAGGGTATATTTAAATATCCATCATCAGTTTCGCCAAAATCTTTATGCAAATTATATAAAACCTCGGCAAGTCTTTCTTTTACTGTTTTTTGTGCTATATCGGCAATATATGCATTTGCTTTTCCCAGCTCTCTACATGCCATTTGCATAATTTCAATTGTAAAATTATTATTTTGTTTAACTAAATTCTTTAATAAATAAGATGGCACAAAACATATAACCGCATCGTCTATAACTTTTGCAGTTGTGCAAGAATTTTCGTTACTTAATACCGATCTATAACCTATAATATCTCCTCTTTTAGCAAAAAAAACTATTTGTTCTTTTCCCTCTATGCCTGTTTTATAAAGCTTTACGATACCTTTATTTACACAATAAAAACCTGAAGGTCTTGAGTTTTCGTGATAAATTATTTCTCCTTTTTTATATATTTTACACGATTTTTCAAAAAGCAATTTTTCTTGTTCGTCTTTTGTTAAGCTACCAAAAATAGAATCAATTTTATTAAAACAATCATCACACGAAGGCATCTCAAATTTCATATCTACTAACAATATTTTTATACAAAAAAGTTATTATTTATTTTTTTTTGCAATATACAATTAAAAATTATCTTTGTAAAAATGGTAATATATTTTTTTAATAAATTTAAAATACAGACTAAATAAAATTAATTATGAAAGAAAAACTATCTGTAAATTGGGTTGACGGAATGGCTTTCGAAACCGAGGTAAACGGACATAAATTTATGATTGATGCAGTAGCCAATGTCGGAGGAAAAGACAGAGGACCACGCCCAAAACCACTAATGGCTGTAGCTCTAATAGGTTGCACAGCAATGGATGTAATATCCATATTAAAAAAAATGCGTGTTGATGTTAAAAATTTCTCGGTTTCGGTCGATAGCATTTTAACAGAGGAACATCCTAAACATTACGAAAAAATGCATGTAATTTATGAATTTTGGGGCAATAATCTACCTATGGATAAATTAAAAAAAGCAGTATCACTATCCGAAGAAAGATATTGCGGAGTAAGTTATATATATAAACAAGTTATTAAAATGAGTTCGGAAATTATTGTTCACGAACAAAAATAAATTAAAATATTATGGCAACAACATCTGATATAAAAAACGGATTATGTATTGAGTATAACGGAAAATTATATTCGGTAGTTCAGTTTCAACATGTAAAACCCGGAAAAGGTCCTGCGTTTATACGAACAAAACTAAAAAATCTTGAAACAGGAAAAGTAATAGACAATACTTTTTCCTCGGGAGCCAAAATTAATACAATACGCATAGAACGTCGCCCATATCAATTTTTATACAGCGACGACATGGGTTTTAACTTTATGCACATGGAAACTTTTGAACAAGTTAATATTCCTAAAGAATTAATAGACGAACCTCTACTATTAAAAGAAGGAACCGAGGTTGAAATAGTTTTTCATGCCGACGAAGAACGTCCTCTTACAATAGAAATGCCCCCATTTGTTACAATGGAAGTTGTTTATACCGAACCCGGATTAAAAGGAGATACATCGTCGAGTACAGCCCTTAAACCAGCAAAATTAGATTCAGGATTAGAAATAAACGTTCCTCTTTTTGTAAACCAAGGCGATATTATTAAAGTAGATACAAGAAATTGTTCATACTCCGAGAGAGTAAAAAAATAATTTAAATCATTACTGCCTATTTCTTGTATAGGCAGTTTTTTTTTATGAAATCAAAAAAATCAATAGATAAATTACGACTATCTCGTTACAAACTTAGAGTTTTACTTGATATAACAATAGCCATAAACAAAAATAAATCAGCTAATTTCCTACTAACACTCTTTGTTCATGTCTTAAACAAAGAATTAGAAATAAATAACATTGTAATTTTTTTACATAACAATAATAAATGGAAACTTTTTCCACAATCTACAATTAAGCGAAAAGACATTAACATTAATGTAAAAAAAGACCTTTTAAAATACAAAAAAATTAGTGGACTTATAGACAATAACAAACTAAACAAATTCGATTTTGTTATACCTGTATATCACAAAAAACTACCACTTGCTTTTTTCTTAATATCCGACGACGACAATAACATAGGCAACAGCAACATTATAAAACACCTTAATTTTATACAAACACTAGCAAACATAATAGTTGTTTCAATAGAAAACAAACGTCTTTTTAAACAAACAATTAATCAAGAAATTTTAAAAAAACAATTAGAAATTGCAGCAAACATTCAAAAAAAATTAATACCAAGCAAAGAAAACTTTCCAAAAAACAATTTTATAAAAATAGATAGCTTTTACAAACCACATTTCGATATAGGTGGCGATTATTACGACATTATAAAACTAAACAAATTCGAATACGGCTTTTGCATTGCCGACGTATCAGGCAAAGGAATATCAGCTGCACTTTTAATGTCAAACTTTCAAGCAACATTAAGAGCCTTATTTACCGACAAAATTTACTTACGCAACCTAATTATACGTCTTAATAAATATGTTTTTGACTTAAATAACGGCGAACAATTTATTACAATATTTCTTGCAAAATACAATACCAAAACAAAAAAACTTTTATACACAAATTCAGCACACACAACAGCACTATTATACAACAAAACAACATCAGAAATTAAACATCTTAAATCTACAAATACAGGATTAGGAATGTTAAAAAAAATTCCCGAAATAACAATAAAATCACTAAATATTAATCAACCTCACAGATTAATATCCTATACCGACGGACTATCGGAACTCGAAAACCCAAAAGGAAAAACCTTTGAAATAACCAAAATAGAAAAAACACTAAAACAAAATTACGATATAAACAACTTTATACCCAATCTAAATAAAAAAATACTAAATTTTAAAGAAAAAAACAATTTCTTTGACGATGTATCGATACTATGCATCGACTTATATTAAATAAATATACACTTTTACCATAAAACAAAACCATACATATAAAAATATAAAAAAATTCGGGTTAATTAAATAAATTCTATACTTTTGTAAGTTTATCAAAATAGCATAAAAAATGAGTTTAATAAATAATATTTTAGGAAAATTTTTAGGAAACAAATCCGATAGAGATATAAAAGAAATATCTCCAATTATTGAAAAAATAAAATCAGAATATCAAATAATTAAAAGTCTGTCAAACGACGATTTGCGTGCAAAAACCAACGAAATTAGAAACAAAATAACCGAACACATTAAACCCGAGAACGAAAAAATTCAAGAGCTAAAAAACAAAATCGAAAACGAAAACATTCCTATAGACAAACGCGAAATTATATACAACGAAATTGATAAAATAAATACCACAATTGACAAAAAAATCGAAGATATTTTAAACCAAATACTACCAACAGCATTTGCAATAGTTAAAGATACAGCACGACGATTTACCGAAAACAAAACAATAGAAGTTACAGCAACCGACTTCGACCGCAATCTGGCAGCACACAAAGACAACGTAGAAATTAACGGAGACAAAGCAATATATTATAACTCGTGGATAGCAGGAGGAAACGAAATAACATGGGATATGATACACTACGACGTCCAACTAATAGGAGGAGTAGTATTACACCAAGGCAAAATAGCCGAAATGGCAACAGGCGAAGGAAAAACACTTGTAGCAACACTGCCAATATTTTTAAACGCCCTACCCGGCAGAGGAGTTCACGTAGTTACAGTTAACGACTATCTTGCAAAACGCGACTCCGAATGGATGGGACCAATATTTGAGTTCCACGGACTATCAATTGATTGCATAGACTACCACCAGCCAAACTCCGAAGAACGACGACAAGCATATTTAGCCGACATTACATACGGAACAAACAACGAATTTGGATTCGACTACCTTAGAGACAATATGGCTATAAACCCCGAAGATTTAGTGCAACGCAAACACAATTATTCTATTGTCGACGAAGTAGACTCGGTATTAATTGACGATGCAAGAACACCATTAATAATATCAGGACCAACACCAAAAGGCGACAAACAACTTTTTGACGAACTAAAACCAAAAGTCGAAAAATTATATGCAGCACAAAAACATCTGGTAAACAAAATATTTACCGAAGCAAAAAAATTAATAACCGAAGGCAAAACCGAAGAAGGAGGAAAACTACTTTTACGTTCGTATAAAGGCTTACCTAAAGAAAAACCAATAATAAAATTTCTTAGCGAACAAGGCGTAAAATCACTATTATTAAAAACCGAAAACACATTCTTAGCCAATAACGGCAAAGAAATGCACAAAATTACCGATGAGTTGTTTTTTGTAATCGACGAAAAAAACAATTCAATTGATTTAACAGATAAAGGAATAGATTTAATTACAGATAATACCGAAGACCCATCATTTTTTATACTACCAAATATAGGCGAAGAAATTGCAAACATCGAAAAAGACAATATACCCGAAAACGAGAAATTAGCAAAAAAAGACAAACTACTAAGCGATTATGCAATAAAATCGGAACGTGTACACACAATAAATCAATTACTAAAAGCATACACCCTTTTCGAACGCGAAAACGAATACGTTGTAATAAACAATATGGTTAAAATCGTTGACGAACAAACAGGACGTATAATGGAGGGACGTAGATATTCCGACGGTTTACACCAAGCAATAGAAGCTAAAGAAAACGTTAAAGTCGAAGCAGCAACACAAACATTTGCAACAATAACTCTGCAAAACTACTTTAGAATGTATAACAAACTTGCCGGTATGACAGGTACCGCCGAAACCGAAGCCGGCGAACTATGGGATATATACAAACTTGACGTTGTTGTTATTCCAACAAATAAACCCGTTATACGTAAAGACATGCAAGACCTTATATACAAAACAAAACGCGAAAAATATAACGCAGTAATAAAACAAATTGTAGAACTTACACAAAACGGACGCCCTGTACTTGTAGGAACAACAACAGTAGAAGTATCGGAGCTCTTAAGCCGTATGCTAAAACTACAACACATAAAACACAATGTTTTAAACGCAAAACTACACCAACGCGAAGCCGATATAGTTGCCGAAGCAGGAAAATCAAGCGTTGTAACAATAGCAACAAACATGGCAGGACGTGGAACCGATATAAAACTTAGCGACGAAGTAAAAAAAGCAGGAGGTTTAGCAATAATAGGAACCGAAAGACACGAATCGCGAAGAGTTGACCGACAACTGCGAGGACGTGCCGGACGACAAGGAGACCCGGGCTCATCACAATTCTACGTATCACTCGAAGACGACCTAATGAGATTATTCGGCTCTGAACGAATTGCCAAAATGATGGATAGATTAGGACTTAAAGAAGGCGAAGTCATACAACACTCTATGATTACAAAATCAATAGAACGAGCACAAAAAAAAGTAGAAGAAAACAACTTTGGAATCCGTAAACGTCTGTTAGAATACGACGACGTTATGAACACTCAACGCGAAGTAATATACAAAAAACGACGCCATGCTCTAATAGGCGAACGTATAGGTGTTGATATTGCAAATACAATATACGACGTTTGCTCATATCTTGTTAACGACAACTACGGATACTCTGACTTTGAAACATTTAAACTCGAACTTTTTCGTATTTTAACAATAGAATCACCTATAGACGAAAAAGAATACCTTAGCTTAAACCCCGACAATATAATAGAAAAAATTTACGAAAACGCAATTAATGCATTTAACCGAAAAATAGAAACAATACAACAGCAAGCATTCCCTGTAATTAAAAACGTTTACGAAAAACAATCACATACATACGAAAACATTGTAGTTCCTGTTTCCGATGGAAGTAAAATATATCAAATAGTTGTTAACCTCGAAAAAGCATATAAAACCAAAGTAAAAGAACTAATAACATCTTTCGAAAAAACAATTGTTTTAATGAATATCGACGAAGCATGGAAAGAACACCTTCGCGAGTTAGACGACCTTAAACAATCAGTACAAAACGCATCATACGAACAAAAAGACCCATTGTTAATATATAAATTCGAATCGTTTGAACTTTTTAAAACAATGATAATTAAATTAAACAAAGACATAGTTTCGGCAATTACAAAAGCCCATATACCATTACAAACAAACGAAGTTAAACAAGCTCAAACTCCAAAAAAATTAGACCTTAGCAAATACGATACAAGCCGAAACGACGAAACACTACAAAGTATGAATCCCGAAGAAAAAAATAAAAAAAATAAACCCGTAAAAGTCGAAAAAAAAGTTGGACGAAACGACCCATGTCCTTGCGGTAGCGGTAAAAAATACAAAAACTGTCACGGAAAAATTCAATAAATATTTTTTTTAGATTATGGAAAATACAGAAACATCAATAACAAATATAAATCAAAATACAACAAACATTAACGAAAAAAACGATAATAATACAAATGTTAATTACAACGAGTTATCAAAAAAACAACTTGTAAACGAATTGCAAAATATTTTAAAAGCAAAAACAGATATTATAAAACAAAAAACATCTGTAGAAATTATAAAAGCTGTATTTTATAAAAAACAACACGATGATATCGCTAAATTATCTGAAGAATTTGCCAAAGACGAAAAAAATAAAGACAAAGAATTTAATTACGAACTCGACGAATACGACAAAAAAATAAAAGAACTACTAAACAAATACAAAACATTACGTAGCGAACAAATAAAAAAACTCGAAGAACTAAAAGAAATTAATTACAAACAAAAATTAATTATAATAGACGAAATAAACAAACTAATAAACTCTCCCGAAGTTTTAAACGTTACTTTCGAAAAATTTCACGAACTGCAAAACCGTTGGAAAGAAATAAAACTAATACCACAAAATAAAATAAACCAATTACAAAGTGCATACCACCTAACCATCGAAAAATTCTACGACTACATAAAAATAAACAACGAGCTTAGAAACTACGACCTTAAAAAAAATCTCGAAGCAAAACAAAAAATTATAGAAAAAACAAAAAAAATTATCGACTCAAAAGATATAATAAAAGCATTTAAAACACTACAAACATATCACGAACAATGGAAAGAAATAGGACCGGTACCAAAAGACTTACGCGAAAAAATATGGGACGAGTTTAAAGATCTTACCATAATAATAAATAAAAAACATACACAATATTTTATAGATTTAAAAAAACAACTACAAGAAAATCTGGAACAAAAAACTTTAATATGCGAAAAAATCGAAAAAATAAATACAATCGAAAACCCAACCCAAAAAGAATGGACAAAAAACACAAACGAAATTAAATTATTGCAAGAAAAATGGAAAACCATAGGTATAGTTCCCAAAAAAGATAATGACAGTATATACGAACGATTTAAAACAGCAACAAACATATTTTTCGAAAAACGCAAAGAATTTTTAAAAAATATTAAAGAACAACAAAAACAAAATTTAAACAAAAAAATAGAACTCTGCGAACAAGTCGAAGAACTATCAAAAAACACTGACTGGAAAGAAACAACAAAAAAAATAATAAATATTCAAAAAAAATGGAAAAACATTGGACCCGTTCCTCACAAAGACTCCGATAAAATATGGAAACGTTTTAGAGCAGCTTGCGATACATTTTTTGCTAACAAAGAAGAAAACTTTAAACAAGAAATAATAAAACAAGAACAAAACCTTATAAAAAAACAAGAAATAATAAAACAAGCCGAAAACTTTAAAAAAACAGAAAATACAAAAGACGACATAGATAAACTAAAAGAATTACAAAAAAAATGGAACGAAACAGGACCTGTACCTATAAAAGAAAAACTAGAAATAAACAAAAAATTTTACTCAATACTAAATAAAGCTTTTAACGATATTAACCTCGACAACGAAAAAGCCGAACTAATAAAATTCGAACTTAAAATAGAATCAATTTTAAACAACTCAAAAACCAAACTCGACGACGAAAAAATAAAACTACAAAATCAAATATCAAAAACAAAAAACGATATACTACAACTCGAAAACAATATAGGATTTTTTGCAAACACCGATAAAAAAAACAAATTTATAATCGACGTCAAAAACAAAATAGAAAAAACCAAACAAACCCTTAATTTATTAAACAAAAAACTAAAAATATTAAAAACATCGGAAAATAAATTTAACAAAAAAAATTCTTAAGAAACACCCATAACATTATGAAAAAACACATATACACATTATGCATATTAATATTTATAAGTTTATTTAACCTTGCAAAAGCACAAACAGGCTCAGTTAGAGGTTTTATTTACGACAAAGAAACCGGCGAACCTGTTATATTTACAAATGTTATGCTAAAAGGAACAAAATACGGAGGAGCAACCGACGTAAACGGATTTTTTAACCTTACACGAATAAAACCCGGAAACTACACAATACAAGTAAGCTTTATAGGTTACGAACAATTAGAAAAACCTATAACTATTACAAAAAACAAAATACTAAACCTAAAACTATACCTAAAACAAAAAGCTGTTAAACTACAAGAAGCCGTTATATCAGGCGAACGCCAAGAGATGAAAACCCAAATACACACATCTATAGTAAAAATTACTCCAAAACAAATAAACAAACTTCCGGCTATAGGAGCAGAACCCGATTTGGCACAATACCTGCAAGTAGTACCCGGCGTTATATTTACAGGCGACCAAGGCGGCCAACTATACATACGCGGAGGCTCACCTATTCAAAACAAAGTATTACTCGATAATATGGTTGTTTACAACCCTTTTCATTCAATAGGATTATTCTCGGTTTTCGATGCCGATATAATTCGCAATGCCGATATATATACAGGCGGATTTAACGCCGAATACGGAGGACGCATATCATCAATTATGGATATAACAATGCGCGACGGAAACAAAAATAAATTTCATGGCAAATTCTCGACAAACACTTTCGGCTCAAAACTAATGTTAGAAGGACCAATAAAAAAAGAAACCGAAAACTCAAAAACAACAATATCATACATACTATCAGGAAAAACATCTTACCTCGAACAATCGTCAAAACTATTATACACATACATCGACACCGGAGGACTACCTTTTAATTTCGACGACTTTTACGGAAAAATATCAATAAACGGAGGAAACGGAAGTAAAGTAAACGTATTTGGTTATAACTTTTCAGATAAAGTTCATTACCAAGCCGTACACGACCTGCATTGGAACTCATACGGAATAGGTTCAAACGTAATTGTAGTACCATCAAGCTCATCGGTATTAATAAAAGCAAATATGTCGTATTCAAACTACGAAATAACATTGCAAGAAGAAGACCAACTACCCAGATACAGCATGATAAACGGATTTAATTTTGGATTAACATTCGTATATTTTCTTGGAAAAGACGAATTCGATTACGGAATAGAAACTCTTGGACACAAAACCGACTTTCAATTTTACAACTCAATAGGACGAAGTATGTCATATCAACAATACACAACAGAACTAAACGGATTTTTTAAATACAAAATGACACTAAACAAACTACTTATAGAACCCGGTTTAAGACTACAATACTACGCATCGCTTGGCGAAATGTCACCCGAACCACGATTAGGAATTAAATACAATGTAAACGACAAATTCCGCATTAAATTCTCAGGAGGACTATACTCACAAAACCTCATCGCAGCAAACTCCGATAGAGACGTTGTAAACCTTTTTTACGGATTCCTTTCAGGCCCCGAAAATCTACAATTAGAATTTAAAGGCGAAGAACTAAAAACAAAATTACAAAAATCAAGACACGCAATACTAGGATTCGAATACGACCTAACATCAAAACTAAACCTTAACGTAGAAGGATACTACAAACAAAACACCCAACTAACAAACATAAACCGAAATAAAATTTACGACGATACTCC
>JALSQC010000213.1 GCA_026985625.1 Bacteroidales bacterium
CAGTACACAAAAAGATAGTATTGTTTTGGCTAATGCCGATTTTTTAACTAATTTGGCAGAGAATAACAGCCAAAAAGGGCAAATTAAAGCTCAACTTATGTTAGAAAAAGCAGGTATTGCACAATTTGATGAATATACACCATTACCAGGCAACGATGAAATGGAAAATAAGAGTTTAGCAAAACAAAATACTAAAACAAGTATTGATGAAACTAACGACTTATTGTACATTTATCCTAACCCTGTAAAAGATATACTTACTATTGAATATGCTTTATTAACAAGTACAGCAGTAAATAGTTTAGGTATTTACGATGTAAAAGGTAATTTATTAATAACTATACCTGTAAAAGAACAATTAGGTGTAGAAAAGATAAATGTTAGTAGTTTAACTAAAGGCAATTATTTTGTTTCGTTTGGTACAAACGGAATAAATAAATTTGCTAAAAAGTTTATTGTACAATAATTTTTTAATTAACCATAAAGGAAAGTGCTTTAGCACTTTCCTTTTCTAATTAATATACAACAAAATGAAGTATTTAATAGTAGTATTAGTTTTTTTTTATTTTAATTCTTTTAGTCAAATAAAATTTAATAAAACCGATAGTTGTTTTTATGGACCAAATATGAGAAATGTAATTATACAAGATGATAATTATTACTCATCAGGAGGTTGTTATAATAACAATGTAATGGGCATAGTATTTAACAAATATGATTTATTAGGGAATTTAATTGAAAGTAAATATTTAACCGGAGATACACTAGAGTGGGCTGACGGAAGAGAAAATTCGTTAAGAGAAACAAACACTGGTAATTATATTGTTGGAGGAAATAGAGGCTTAAATTACTACAGAGATAATTTATTAATAAAGCTAGATCATAATTTAGATACAATATTTACAAAAACATATCACCCTGTAAACGATGGCGGACACAGCGATGTATTAATATACAATAGCAATATTGACACCGATGGTAATTATTTATTAGTTGGAACAAGCAATATTGATAACAATTATAATATAATGCCAGAATACCAAATGCAACTAATAAAAACCGATACACTTGGTAATTTACTATGGCGAAAAACTTATGGTAATAGCACATATAAATATTATGGTTACAAAGTAGTACCTGCCTATGGTGGTGGCTACTTACTGGGTGGTTATAGCAATAAAAATGGTGGAGATAATTGTATTATTAAAGTAGATGAAAATGGAGAAAATCCTATTTTTAAGTATTTTGGAGATATTATCAATAATGATGGTAGAATTATTGAAATAACAAAAACACAAGATAGTTGTTATGTTATTTCTGCTTCAGTTGAAGTTACAAGCACTGGCTATAATAAAGCCCATATATATAAATTAGATAGTAATTTAAATATAATGTGGGACAAATTATATTTAAATTACGGTACAGTATCTTTTTTTTGTAATGCATTAGAAAAAGAAAATGGTAATTTAATAGTGCATGGGAACGAAAAAAACACCCAAAATCGTCAACAAATGGTAATAATGGAACTAACAGCTGGTGGTGATAGTATATGGAAACAAACCACAACAGCATTAGATACAACAGAATCGCAAAACTATATGGAAAGTGGTAAACTTACTCCTGATGGAGGTATGGTATTTGCTGGTTGGAATACTAATATAAACCAAACTCCTTTTCAACAAATGTGGCTAGTAAAAACTGATAGCCTTGGTTGCGATGGAACAGAGTTTACTTGCGGTGGTACAACCAAAATACCCACAATAACAAGCAATACAACAAGCAGGGCATTAAAATTATGGCCTAATCCAACAAAAAACACTCTTTTTGTCGAATTAAAAGGAGAAAGTAAAAAGTTAAAAGTTGGCAATAATTCTAATCAGAGCAATTACCTCTTGAAGAAGAGAATTAGAGATACTGATATTCCATTAACAAAACAAGAATTTCAAAAACTACCAATAAATCAAAAACTAAAATACAGCAGTAAAAACCCAAATAACAAACTTTGGGGAGAGGCAGAAAAACAAGAAATGCGAGAGTTACAACGTAAATACGCATATATGTTACCATTTGAGGTAATAAACGGTAAGGTTGATATTTTTAGTATCGACCCTGCATTTGCTATGCAAGTTAAAAATGAAAATTTTAACACAAAAAATACTTCAAAGCGTTCGCGCTTGGCAAAGAATGACAAAGCTATTGATATTTCAAACAAAATATTAACTATTTATAATATTTTCGGTACAGAAATAAGCAAAACAAATATGCAAAGGGATAAAGCAACAATAAATGTTTCAAACCTACAAAAAGGAGTATATATTATAAAACTTGGCGAATATAGTGCTAAATTTGTAAAAGAATAATTCAATTGAAAACTTTATATGTAAGATTATATGTTATTAACCTGACGGGTATATACGGTTATAATTTATTACAATAAATTTCCGTCATCTTAATATCATAAAAATCATATAAAATCAGCGTCTAACTTTATATAAATATTTGTGTTAATTTTTTAAATTTGTGGATTTGTTAATAAATATTGCACTAGCAGACAGTACACAAAAAGATAGTATTGTTTTGGCTAATGCCGATTTTTTAACTAATTTGGCAGAGAATAACAACCAAAAAGGGCAAATTAAAGCTCAACTTATGTTAGAAAA
>JALSQC010000214.1 GCA_026985625.1 Bacteroidales bacterium
ACCCACACCAAGTATTTTACCTTCTTTTTTATCAAAATCGTTTTCAACTACAGCCCAACCAATGCTATTAGTTCCTAAATCAAGTCCAAGTATTTTTTTCATATTATTTTTATATTAACATGGTTATAATTTTACCAGTAAATTTAAAAAAAATAATTTTAATTTGTTATTTTTTTATAAAATTTTTATATTTGTAAAACAAAAATGAAAGCAATTCACAATAAGGATTATTCCGTTGTGAAAAACATTTAAAGCGGTTCTTTCGAGAATCGCTTTTTTTAGTTTTTTTTAAAAAAATAATATAAAATCTATTCTTTAATTTATTTTTGTATAAAATTTAAAAAAATGAACGAAAAATCAAATATCGAAAAAAACGAAAAAGAATCGTTAAATTTTATAGAACAAATTGTAGAGAACGATTTAAAAGATACAAATAAATATAAAAAAATAATTACTCGTTTTCCGCCCGAACCTAACGGATATCTACATATAGGACACGCAAAATCTATTTGTCTAAATTTTGGAATTGCAAAAAAATACGGAGGAATAACAAATCTTAGATTCGACGATACAAATCCCGAAAAAGAAGACATCGAATATGTAAATTCTATTAAAGAGGATATTAAATGGCTTGGTTTTGAGTGGAACGATAAACCTTATTATGCATCGGATTATTTTGATAAATTATACGAGTTTGCAGTAAATCTTATAAAACAAAAAAAAGCATACGTTTGCGAATTAAGTCCCGAAGAATTATCGGAGTATAGAGGAACCCCAACAAAACCCGGAAAACCAAGCCCTTGGCGTAACAGACCTGTAGAAGAAAATTTAATGTTATTGGAAAAAATGAAAAACGGCGAAATAGACGAGGGAAAAATGATGTTGCGTGCAAAAATAGATATGGCATCGCCAAATATGCACATGCGCGACCCTATTATGTATAGAATACGAAAAGTAAAACATCATAGAACAGGTAATAAATGGAATATTTATCCCATGTATGATTTTGCTCACGGACAATCGGATTATATCGAGGGAATAACACACTCAATATGCACTTTAGAGTTTGATGTTCACAGACCTCTTTACGATTGGTTTTTAGACCAAATAGCCGAAAAAGGTAAAACAAGACCTAAACAAATTGAGTTTGCCCGCCTTAATTTAAGTTATACAATAATGAGCAAAAGAAAGTTGTTGCGACTTGTAAAAGAAAATTATGTATCGTCGTGGGACGACCCGCGAATGCCAACAATATCAGGGTTTAGACGTAGAGGCTATACTCCCGAGTCGATAAGAAATTTTGCCGATACAATTGGTGTTGCAAAACGCGACGGAATTATTGATATTGCTCTTTTGGAACACAGCATACGCGAGGACTTGAATAAACGAGCAAATCGTGTTATGGGTGTGCTAAATCCGTTAAAAGTAACTATTACAAATTATCCTAAAGATAAAACCGAACTGTTAGATGCCGTTAATAACCCCGAAGACGAAACAAAAGGTAGTAGAAAAATTCAATTCTCGAATCAAATTTATATAGAAAAAGACGATTTTATGGAGAATGCTCCACGTAAGTTTTTTAGACTATCGGTAGGAAAAGAGGTGCGTCTGCGATATGCCTATTTTATAACTTGTAACGATATTGTAAAAGACGAAAACGGAAATATTACAGAGCTGTTATGCACTTACGACCCAAAATCAAAAGGAGGAAAATCGCCTGACGGAAGAAAAGTAAAAGGGACTTTGCACTGGGTAGATGCCAAATCGGCTGTTAAAGCAAAGGTAAATCTTTACGATAGACTTTTTGTTAAAGAAAACCCCGACGATACTAATGAAGGCGAAGATTTTACCTCAAACATTAATCCAAACTCGCTAAAAGTTGTAGATGCTTATCTCGAAAAAAGTCTTAAAGATGCAAAACCCGAAGATAAATTCCAGTTCGAACGTTTAGGTTATTTTTGTTTAGATAAAGAATCTAAAAACGATAATTTAATTTTTAACCGCACTGTAACACTAAGAGACTCGTGGGCAAAAATGCAAAAAAATAATAAACCGTAATGGACTATAAATTAATAGAATATTTAAAAAATTTTGTAACCGAAAAACGTTATAATCTTTTTTTAGATAAAATAAAATATCGCACTGATTATTTAACCGTAGTTTTAGAAGACATTTATCAGCCTCATAATGCAAGTGCAGTTTTGCGAACTTGCGATTGTTTTGGTATTCAAGATGTGCATATTATCGAAAACAGGAATAAATACAAAGTAAATCCCGATGTTGCTTTGGGCTCTTTTAAATGGTTAAATTTAATTAAACACAACTCTTACGACAATAATACAATATCAACAATAAAAGATTTAAAAAAACAAGGTTACAGAATTGTTGCTACAACACCGCATACAAACGATGTTTTATTAAACGATTTTGATTTAAACAAAGGAAAAACAGCTTTGTTTTTTGGAACCGAACTGCAAGGATTATCAAAAGAAATGATGAATAATGCCGATGAGTTTTTACGAATACCAATGTATGGATTTACCGAAAGTTTTAATATATCGGTATCGGCTGCATTGGTGCTACATTATTTAAGCGAAAAACTGCGTAAATCGGATATAGCTTGGCAACTGTCAAACGATAAAAAAAATAAAGTT
>JALSQC010000215.1 GCA_026985625.1 Bacteroidales bacterium
ATTTTTGTTATAGGAGGTTATTACGGAGGAGCTTTAGGATTAATATTTGTTAACATACTTATATATTTTAACCTTAAAAAAGACAAAAAAAATGTCTGATTTAAGCAAAATAAAAAAACCTATAGAAGTAGAATTTAAAGAATTTCAAACATTCTTTAAAAGCTTAATGAGAAGCGATATTAAACTCTTAAATATTGTTATCAAATATCTATTAAGACAAAAAGGCAAACAACTTAGACCTATTTTAGTATTACTAACAGCAAAACTTTTAGGCGAAATTAACAAATCGACTTATATAGGAGCAACAATGATTGAGCTAATGCATACAGCCACATTAGTTCACGACGATGTTGTAGATAATGCCAACAAACGGCGAGGCATGTTCTCGATAAATGCTCTTTGGAAAAATAAAATTGCTGTTTTAATGGGCGACTATCTATTATCAAAAGGTTTACTAATTTCTGTAGAAAATAAAGAATTTGATTTTTTACAAGAAATATCACAGACAGTAAAACAAATGAGCGAAGGCGAACTTTTGCAAATAGAAAAATCCCGAAAATTAGATATCAACGAAAATATTTATTACGAAATAATAAAGAAAAAAACAGCCGTTCTTTTATCGGCATGCACCGTTCTCGGAGCAAAATCAGTAAAAGCAACAACACAACAAATAAACCTTGCCAGAGAATTAGGCGAAAATCTCGGAATGGCTTTTCAAATAAAAGACGACCTTTTTGATATACAAAAGATAAATAACACGGGGAAACCGTCAGGTAACGATTTGCAAGAAAAAAAAATTACACTACCATTAATATATTCGTTGCAAAATGCTAACGATAAACAAAAAAAACAAATACTTAAATTAATAGGAAAATCAAAAAAAAATAAAGACGATATCGATAAAATATACAAATTTATTAGCGAAAAAAAAGGTGTAGAATATGCAACAAAAGTAATGAACAATTACATAGACAAAGCCTTTAAAATACTTAATGATTTTCCGGACAATACAGCAAAAGACTCATACAAATTATTAATAAATTATATATCGGAACGAAAAAAATAATTATTAAAACTTGTTTTTATATTATAAACACAGGTTTTTGTATATTTATTTGTAGTTAAAAAAATTTATTTTGTAAATTGCAACGATTTTTAAAACTATATATATGATATTATTAGATTTTGAAAAACCTATTGAAGATTTATTAAAACAACTCACAAAACTTGAAGAGGTTGAAAAAGAAGGTAACATTGATGTTAGCTCGGCAAAAGCAGAATTAGAAAAAAAAATAAACGATAAACGAAAAGAAATAACCAAAAACTTAACTCCTTGGCAAAGAGTTCAACTATCGCGACACCCTGAACGACCTTATACATTAGACTATATAAAATATATAACCAAAGGTAAATTTATTGAGCTACACGGCGATAGAACCGTTAAAGACGACAAAGCTATGATTGGTGGCTTTGGCGATGTTGACGGAAAAACAGTAATGTTTATAGGACAACAAAAAGGAACAAATACAAAAACACGTCAGTATCGTAATTTTGGAATGGCAAATCCCGAGGGCTACCGTAAAGCCTTACGATTAATGAAACTTGCCGAAAAATTCGATAAACCTATTGTAACTTTTATAGATACTCCCGGAGCATATCCCGGATTAGAAGCCGAAGAACGTGGACAAGGCGAAGCCATTGCCCGTAATTTATTCGAAATGTCGAAACTAAAAGTGCCCGTTATTTGCATAATAATTGGCGAAGGAGCCTCAGGCGGAGCTTTAGGTATTGGCGTTGGCGATGTAGTTATTATGCTCGAAAACACTTGGTATTCGGTAATATCTCCCGAATCGTGTTCGTCAATATTATGGCGTAGTTGGGATTACAAAATCGATGCTGCAAATGCCTTAAAGTTAACATCTGCAGATATGAAAAAAAACGGCTTAATCGACTGTGTTATAAAAGAACCTCTTGGCGGAGCTCACGTAAATCCCGAGAAAATGTTTGCAACAGTTAAAACCGCAATAAAAAAACGTATTAAAGAATTATCGGAACTTAGCAAAGAAGAACTCGTAAAAAAACGAATAGAAAAATTTGCTAATATGGGCGAATTTATCGAAGAGTAAACTTTTATTTTGTAATTTATTTTAAGCTAAATCTTTTATTGTTATTATATGCATAAGCTATAAAAAACAATAAAAATATTAAAATAACATATACAAACCAAGGTATTAAAACAGGACTACCTTTTGCGTATGAGTGTAATCCCGACAAATAAAAGTTTACACCAAAATATGTCATTATTATAGAGCCAAATGCAAGAAACGATGATACATTAAAAATAAATTTATTGTTTAGTTTTGGTATTAATCTAAAATGAGCAACTATTGCATAAATTAAAACCGATACCAAAGCCCAAGTTTCTTTTGGGTCCCAACCCCAGTAACGTCCCCAGCTTTCGTTTGCCCAAACTCCACCTAAAAAAGTGCCTATTGTAAGCATATAAAGCCCTATTATTAAACTAAGCTCGTTAATGTTAGTTATTTGATTTATATTTATATCAAGCAACTTAAAATTATTTTTGTTTTTAATAGACATAAGTATTAACGAAACAAATCCTAAAATTGCTGACATTCCCAAAAAACCATAACTT
>JALSQC010000216.1 GCA_026985625.1 Bacteroidales bacterium
CGGTTAACTCCTTATTGTTTTATTTTGTTTATGTAGTCTTTTGTTAAATTTTCGGGGTTTGCCTCTATTGTAAATTCTTTTAATTTAGACAGATCGAATGTTTTATGTATTTTGTTTATAATTTTTTTTAAATCGCTAATATTAAGTATGGTTGGTGTTCCTCCTCCAAAATAAAGCGTTGTTATTTTATTATTTTTTAAATAGTTTTTTTTTAACGATATTTCTTTTATTAATGCTTTTATAAAATAATCTTTATTTTTAAGATTTGTAATAGAATAAAAGTCGCAATAATAGCATTTTTTATTACAAAAAGGAATATGTATATAAATTCCTGCCATTATTTATTTTTAAACTATAAGTCTTTTGGATTAACTTTTTTTCGGAATTCCGATAAGTTTGTGCTAAGCGATATATGGTTAGATGCTCCTGCCAAATGATATGTTGCTCGTCCGTAAGAGAAATAAAATTTTGATATTTTAATACCTATTCCGAACGAAAAACCCACCATTGCCGCCCGTGTCTCGATTTTAAGTTCTTTGCGTCGTTGGTAATTGTATCCTACGTTTACAAAGAAATTTTTAATTGGTATAATTTCTACTCCTATTATTATGTGTCGGAATGTTTCATCGGCATAATGTCCTATTTGTTTACCTATTTTATTTGCCGATGTATCGGAATTTATTATTATGTCGGTTTGTGTTGATGTTGGATTATTGTATGTCATTTTTAAGTTTAAAAGGTTTTTTGCAGTAAACGAGAATCTTAACGGAGCGTGTTTTAGTTGTTTTGTAATACCAAGTTGTAAATCAAACGGTAGTGGTTCGCGTTGTTTATCTATATACGGGTTTAGTTGTATTCCTAAATTTTTAACTACAAAACCTGCCGAAAATAAGTTTTTTGGATTGTAATATACTAATCCTGCGTCTGTAGCTAATCCAAACGAATAATAGGTATCGAGCTCCGAATAAATTGCTTTTAGTTTTACTCCAAAATTTATTAAACTATCGATTTTTTTTGCCCAAGTTAAATTAAATGAGTATTCAGATGCAGAAAAGCTGCCAAGTATTTGTCCTGTTTCGTCAGCCTCGGTAAAGTCACCATAATTTATATAGTGTATTCCTGCTGCAAAATTTCCATAATCTTTGTATTTTTTTGCATATCCTACGTATCCGTAATTAATATCGGAAAAATAGTTTACGTAGTTTAATGTTAAATTGTCTGACATTGAGTCGGTTAACAAAGCCGGATTATGAAATGCAAGGTTTACATCTTTATCTACAATGGATACATTATCGCCACCAAGCGATGCTACCCGTGCTGAGTTTGTAAGGGTTAAAAAATTGTATGTATTTTTTCCTCCTATCTGGGCAAAAGAGCTAAACGATATTAGTATTATTAAGTATGTATATAATATTTTTTTTAACAAAGAGTGTGTTTTTTAAAATCTTAATCCTAAAGTTAGTTTTCCTCGCGGAGCTATTCCTGTATAAGAGTCTGAGAAAACATTATAGCTGTTTTGTGTTTTCGGGTGTGTATCGGTATATTTTATGCCCCCACCAAGATTAAGGTCAATAGATATACGATGTGCTATAATAAATTTCATTCCTACTAAAACTCCGGCTCCTATTGTCGAATAGTTTGAATTATTATAAGTATTTACACTATAGCTTCCTCCATTTGTTGAATAAATCCAATCATTATATCTTGTTGTTTTGTCTAAATATTTATAAAAAATATATGGTCCTGTATAAATTCCGTTGAACGAAAAGCCCGGTTCTTTTTTATAATTTGGTCTCATATAAATACGATATTGTAATTCGCCTTCGCCACCTATTTTATCTTCAGATGATGTTTGTTTTAGAATAATACCTCCATTTACTACAAGCCCTGTATTGTTGTTAAACAAATGTTCGTATGACAAAAGAAACTCGCTGTTAAAAAAGTCGATAAAACCTACTCTAAGTTCGTTTTTTGTAGGATATGTTTTTTGTTCTACTTTATCGGTTTGTTGGCTTGTTGTTGTTTTATCGCCTACTGTTCCTCGTTGTGCAAAAGTAAAATTATTTAAAATAATACTTATTGCTAATAATAATGTTATTTTTTTCATAATTTATTTTGTTTATAATATTTATGTTTTAACGATTAATAAATAAAATTATTATTTTTTTTACTAAAAAAAAATTTTTTAGCATTTATTATTCCACTCGTTAAGAAAATTATGTAAGAAATTTTCTATAATTTTATTTCGTTTGTCGGCAATTTCTTTAGCTTTTTTTGTATTTATTTTATCTTTTATTAATAATAGTTTTTCGTAAAAATGATTTATTGTTGTTGATTTGGCTGTTTTATAATCGTCAAAAGAATTGTGTAAAACAGGTTTTATGTCGGGGTTATACATTTCTCTATTATTATTGCCTCCGTAGGCAAAAGCTCTGGCTATTCCTATTGCTCCAATAGCATCTAATCGATCGGCATCTTGAACTATTTTTCCTTCGAGTGATGTTATTTTATTTTTTACATTTGCTCCTTTGTAGGATATATTTTGCGTAATAAATATTATATGTTTTTTTGTTTTTATATCGATATCAAAGTTATCTAACCATTTCTCTGCGTTATTTGAATTTGAATTTGCTAATTTGTAATCGTCT
>JALSQC010000217.1 GCA_026985625.1 Bacteroidales bacterium
AATACAAAACCCGTGTAGTGCTTGGGTTAGATATATTTGTTGCTATTCCAAAATAAGATGATGTTGTAATTGAATTATCGGTGGCTGTTCCGTAAAGTATTGTAGGATTTGCATCAAAACCGTCGGAAATAAATAATTTCCAAACTCCTGTTGCTGTTCGTGTAATTTTTACTGTTCGTCCCAAAGGTGTTGTTCCGTCGGCAGAGGTTGGATAATTTGCATCTATTAATGTTGTTGTAGTTGTTCCGTTTTGTTTGTATAAAACAAAATGGTCAGAGGCTCCTCCATCGAACTGAAAGAAATATCCGTTAAAATTGTGCGAACCGTCTTTTAAATTTGCTCGAGTGCTATCGTCGGACATTAATATTATTTTGTAATCGTTTGTGCTTGATATAGACCAACCGCTACCGTCGGCAATGTTAAAATGCCATTCGCCATAGGCTTGTGTGCTTAATATTTTTATAATTGCGTCGCCTGTGTTTTGTTTCGACCTTAAAACGTGTGTATCGGCATTGGCTCCCGAATTTATAGAACCGTCGCCTGATGTGGGAGGATTAATAACTTCAAAACTTGATATATCGCCATACCAGCTTGGATTTGTCGTTATGTCATCATCGGTAAAATTATCGGTTATTTGTGCGTTTATGTCTATTGATAAAATAACAAAAAATATTATTATAGTTTTTTTTAAAATTTGTAATTTCATAATTGTGAGTTGTTTTTTTTGTAAAAATAGTTTTTATTTTTTTGTTTTTGTTAAACTTGTAATTTTAAATTCGATACGATTATTACGTTTTTTACCCTCGGGGTCGGAGTTAAAAGTTATTGGGCGAGTTTGTCCAAATCCTTTAACAGTAATTCTTTGTTTTTTTATACCTTTTTTAATTAAATAATCGGCAACTTTTTGGGCTCTTTCTTTTGATATTTTCATATTGTCGTCGGCTTTGCCGTTATTATCGGTATGTCCCGAGAGTTCTATTTCTATTTTTTTATTTGTTTTTAAGAATTTATAAAATCTGTTTAACTCGGGATACGATTCGGGTAACATTTCTGATGTTCGTCCTTTAAAAAATATGCTGTTTAATGTTGATACTTGGTCTTTTTTTAATGGAGCAAGAAAAAGGTTTTGTTCGTCAACTTCGGTGTATTTGGTTAATTTGGTAACATCTAAGTTTCGAGTAACACTATAATATCCTTCGGCAAGGGCAAAGTATGCGTATTTTTTTCCGTAAGGAAGAATTATTTTATAATCTCCGTTTAACGGATTTTGGCGAGCAATTCCGGCTTCTTTTCCTTCGGGAAGAATTTCGTAAATTATTCTAACGTCGGCATCAACGGGTTGCATATTTCTTTCGTTAAGAACTCTTCCCGATATTAAGACTACAGGTTTGCTCCCTTGCGAGAACGATAAAATTGTTTGTAAAATAATTAATATTGTTAAGTATATTTTTTTCATTTTTAATAAATTTATTTTCCCCAATTTTCTCTGTCAAGACTTCGATAATGTATTGCTTCGGCTATATGGTTTGTTTCTATATTTTGTGAATTTTCTAAATCGGCAATTGTTCGCGATACTTTTAATATTCTGTCGTAAGCTCGTGCCGACAAGCCAAATTTATTAATTGCTTGTTTAAGTAATGATTTGCTTTGGTTGTTTAGTTCGCAAAATTCTTGTATTAATTTTGTTGACATTTGTGAGTTGCTGTGTATTTTGTTGTAGTTTTTAAATCGGTTTTTTTGTATATTACGGGCTTTTATAACTCGTTCTTTTATTTGTGCCGATGTTTCGCTTGTCGATGTTTCGGACAATTTGTTAAACGGAACGGGCACAACTTCGAGGTGAATGTCTATTCGGTCTAATAATGGTCCGGATATTTTGTTTAAATATTTTTGAACTACTCCGGGCGAGCAAACACATGCTTTATCGGGGTGGTTATAATATCCGCAAGGACAAGGATTCATTGATGCTACTAACATAAAATTAGATGGGTATTGGACAGAGAATTTTGCTCTTGATATATTAATTATTTTATCCTCGATAGGTTGTCGCATAACTTCGAGAACTGTTCGCTTAAATTCAGGTAACTCGTCGAGAAAAAGAACGCCGTTATGTGCTAAAGATATTTCTCCCGGCTGAGGGTAAACTCCTCCTCCAACAAGAGCTACATCTGATATTGTATGGTGGGGCGAACGAAATGGTCGTTTTGTAATTAACGATGTGTCTTTGTCGATGTTTCCAATAATCGAATGTATTTTTGTTGTTTCTAAGGCTTCGTGTAGGGTTAATGGTGGCAATATTGTGGGTATGCGTTTTGCGAGCATTGTTTTTCCTGCTCCCGGCGGTCCTATCATTATAATATTATGACTGCCTGCTGCAGCTACTTCGAGTGCTCGTTTTACGTTTTCTTGTCCTTTTACATCGGCAAAATCTATATCAAATATATCGTTTGAGTTAAAAAATTCTTCGCGGGTATTTATTATTGTTTTTTGTAGAGTTTTTTCGTTATTGTTAAAAAAGTTTATAACATCGGTAATTGTTTTAGCTCCATAAACATCTAAATTGTTTACAACTGCGGCTTCGCGTGCATTTTGTTCGGGAAGTATAAATCCTTTAAATCCTTCGGATCGGGCTTTTATTGCTATTGGCAGAGCTCCTTTTATTGGTTGTAATGTTCCGTCTAACGATAGTTCGCCAAGAATTATATATTTGTCAATGTTTGTGCCTATTATTTGATTTGATGCTGCTAAAATTCCTATTGCTAATGTTAAGTCGTAAGCCGAGCCTTCTTTTTTTATGTCGGCAGGAGCCATATTTATTATTATTTTTTTTCCGGGTATTTTATATCCGTTGTTTCGTAATGCCGAGTCGATACGTTGTTTGCTTTCTTTTACAGCATTATCGGGTAAACCTACAAGATAAAAATTTATACCTTGTGAGATGTTTACTTCTACTGTAATTATAGAGGCATCGACACCAAAAACCGAACTTCCGAATGTTTTTATTAGCATAAAATAATAAAATCTAAATTTATAAAATTGAAATGTAAAGTAAAAAAATTTAACAAAAAAATCTTTATTTTTTTTTATATGATTTTATGCTATTGTTAATTTTAAAGTTATAAAGTTATAATATTATTTTTTATTGCATATTTTACTAAATCAACCGATGTGGCAAGGTTTAGTTTTTTCATAATGTTTCGTTTGTGTGTTTCGACGGTGCGAGGACTTATAAATAATTTTTTTCCTATTTCTATGTATGTCATTCCCTCGGAAAAATATTTTATAATTTCAATTTCTCTATTTGATAACAGGTCGTCGTTTTTTTTGTTTTTTGTTTTTTTTATGAAAATATTATAAATTGTTTTTGATATTGAGTCGCCAAAATATTCTTCGTTGTTGCATATTAAATTTATTGCTTTTAAGAACTCGTCTTTTGATGTGTTTTTTGATAAGAAACCTTTTGCTCCTTTTTCTACTACCGATAAAATTGTATTTCCGTCGTCGTTAGCCGATAGTATTAAGATTTTAATCTCGGGATTTTCGTTTGTTAATTTTTCTGTTATTTCTATACCGGTCATATCGGGCATTGATATATCTAATACTAATAAATCGATATTGTTATTTTTTAATTTTTCGAATAATGTTTTTGCATTATCGGCTTCGAAAATAATTTTTATGTTTTTTTCGCCAAAAACCATTAGTTTTAGACCGTCTCTTACTATTTTATGGTCGTCAACAATTGCTATTTTACAAGTTTTATTCATTTGTTTTTGTATTTTGTTTTAATATATCAATAAGTTCAATATCGTAAACTATTGTAGATAACGGCGGAATTTTTTTTTCGTCTCCAATTAATCCATAGGCTAAAAAAGGAGCCATAATAAATCTGGCTTTTTCGCCTTTTCGCATTAATAGTATTCCTATTTCTAATCCTTTTTCTACTCCTCCTTGTCCTACTTTAAACGATTTTGCTCCTAAGGAGTCTGATGTATAGCATAATTTTCCGTTAAGTAAACTAAGTTTATATTTTATTATAACAACATCGCCTGTTTTTACCGAGTCTCCATTTGTTTTTTTGTATATATCGTAAAATAATCCTGCTTTGTTAAGTTTCATTTTCCAATTTCGACGACGACAATATCCGTTAATTCTATCTATGTCTTCTTTTACCAAATGTTTGTTTATTTTAACTAATGGTTCTTTGTATTTTTGTTTTATGTATGTTAACGATGGTTTTGGTTTTTCGTTTTTGCACGAAAAAGATATGGTAATTATTAAAAGTATTATTAATATTTTATTTAAAGTTGTTAGCATAAAATTCTATTAGCGAATTTTTAAATTTTTTTATTGTCTCGTCTAAATTTAAAAAACATTTTCCTCCGGCGGCATTTAAATGTCCTCCTCCGTTAAAATATTTTTTTGCAAAAACATTTGCGGGAAAATTACCTTTTGAGCGAAACGATGTTTTTATATAATCGGTTTTTTCGATAAATATGGCCGAAAAATTAATGTTTTTTATCGATAAAGGTAGATTTACAAAACCTTCGGCATCGCCTGACTTAAATTTGTATTTTGTTAATTCTTCGATTGTTAAATAAATAAAAGCCGAGTTGTATTTTGTTAAAACTTGCATTTTGTTGTTTAAACAATAACCCATTAATCGCATACGGTTCTCGGAAAAATTATTATATACATTATCTATAATTTTTTGTTTGTCAATATTAAATTCAAGTAGTTTAGATACAATGTTAAAAGTTTGCGGATTTGATGAGTTATAATTTAACAAGCCTGTATCGGTAATGATTCCGGTAAATAAACATTCGGCGATATTTGTATTTATATAAGTGTTTAATTCGGTATCTTCTAAAATTTTGTATGTTAATTCCGATGTAGAGCTTACTGATGTGTCGGAGAACGATAAATCAGCTATTTTTTGTGGATTGGGGTGATGATCTATCAATATTTTTTTTGCGTTATTGTTTATTGACAAAAAATCTTTTTCAAAACTTTCTAAACGTTTTAACGAATTAAAATCTATATAAAAAATTAAATCTGATTTTTCGATAAGTTTTATTATTGTATTTTTTTTATACGGATAAATTAATACATTATCGTTATCGGGTAACCAATGCAAAAATTCGGGATATTTACTTGGTGATATTACAACGGCTTTTTTGTTTGTTTTTTGAAATATAAGTTTTAAAGCTAACGATGCTCCTATTGCGTCTCCATCGGGGTTGTGATGCGGTATAATAACAATGTTTGTTGCTTTTTTTATATATGTTTTAAGTTCTTGTATTTTGGTTTTGTAATCCACAATTTTTTTTGCCAAATATAATAAATTTACTACAAAATATTTATTTCGGCGTTTTTTATATAAATTGGTGTTTTGCTTTTATTAAAGAAATAAATTTTAATATAATCGGATAATTTTATTTTTTTGGGAACAAAAATCGAAAATTCTACTTTTGTCCATTTATTATTTTTGCATATATCGCTAAGATTTAAAGTTTTTTGTAGTATTAATATCGAATCTCTTTCTATATTAAAAATTAATTTTGGGTTAGATAGCGTATCGTTTAATAATATATTTGATGTAATACATATTTTTTTTGGTAAGATTTTTAATTGTGATATTTGTTTAATTAATAAACTACCATATATGTTTTTGTTGTTAACACAAACAATATTTGTTGTGTTTTGTTTTTTTATTTTATTGTGTAATACTTGACTGCTTAAATTTACAAGTATTTTATGTTTAATGTTTTTGCATAAATATTCGGTTTTATTATCGGTATAATAATTTGTTGTTTTATGGTTTAAAATTAATTTGGCTATTTTATTTGATAATTTTATTGCTGATTTTTTTTCGAGATGACTTCCGTCGTAAGAAGTATAATCTTTACCTACATTTAACCAATTGCCTCCGGCATTAATAAAATCGGCTACAAATTTTTTGCGATTTAGTCCGCTGTAATTATCTTCGAGAACCTCCATATCAAAAGACGAAGGAGGAAAAAATCCGTAAACTTTTATTTTATTATTTGTCCATTTTTTTATTTGATTTAATAAATTTAATATTATTTTTTTTGAAACAGTATTTTTTTTAAACGTTTTTTTATATTCGGGTAATGCTTTATATGGCTGGGGAACAATATACCACGAGGCTATCCATCCGTTAGGATAAAACTCTTCTTGATAATTATAGAGTATATTTGATTTTTTTATATATTTTTTGCTTATAAGACGGGGAGATAAAACAGTAAAACTTTTTTTTATTTTAAAAAAATATTTGTCGCTAATGATTTCCTCGCGTTTTCGGTTTAATTCTTGTTTTAGATGTTCGTTTTTTGAGGCTTCGGGAGTTAGCGACCAAGGTGTTATTCCTAAAATTATTATTTTTGTATAAGATGTAGTATCTAATTTATTATTTATTAAATTAAATAATGTTTTTTCGAAACCTGCCGACGAATATCCTAAATTTAAAGCACTATGTTTTAATATTTTTTGTATTTGTTCGGGAGATATTCCTCGATATACCCTTGAGTCGCCTGCAATAATTATTTTGTATTTTTTATTAGTATGTGTTTTTGATATAAAAGTGTGTTTATATAATAAATCGTTATTTTTTATATCAATATATTTTGATATTAATAAAGCAAAAGTTATTGCAGTTACAATTGATAATATTACTCTCTTATTAAACATTTAAAACTGAAAATAAATAAATTCTTGACCTTTACCTCTAAACAAAATAATAACTATTATTAAAATTATAATATAAATAAAATCAATGTTTCTGCGTATTTTTTTATTAAACAATTTAATTTTATTTATTCCGAATAAAAACCATAATTCTATTAAAATGCCAATTATTACATAAAATAGCGAGTTTAAATTAATATTAAAATTAGTTGTAAAATTTGTGCTAAGCATTTTTTTTATAATTAATATTGCTTGCGAAAAACTATCGGCTCTAAAAAACACCCAAGCAATTAAAACCTCGAACATTACAATTAAATACGACAAATATTTAATTACCGGTATTTTTTGTAATTTAATAATTCGTTCTAAACTAAGAAAAAAAGCATGTAAAGCCCCCCAAATAACAAAAGTCCACGATGCTCCATGCCAAAATCCCGAAACTATCATAGTTATCCAAGCATTAATATGGCTGCGAATTTTCCCTTTTCGGGAACCTCCTAAAGGAATATAAACATAATCTTTAAACCATGTAGATAATGATATATGCCAACGATTCCAAAATTCGCGTAACGATTTTGATATATACGGGTGATTAAAATTTACTCTAAAATTTAAACCCATCCATTTGGCTAAACCGCGAGCAATATCGCTATAACCGCTAAAATCAAAATAAATCTGAAAAGCAAATCCTGTTACAGCTAACCACCAAAAAAGTGCCGATTGACTTTGATTAATATCGTTAAATGCACGATTTACCATATCGGCAATATTGTCGGCAAGAACAACTTTTTTAAAAAAACCTATAATAATTAATTTAAATCCGTTCCAACTTTCTATAGATGATATTTTTTTTATGCGTTTAAGTTGAGGTAATAAATCTTTTGCCCTAACAATTGGCCCTGCAACAAGCTGAGGAAATAATGCGAGATACGAAAAAAAGTGAAAAATATTTTTTGTGGGATTTAATCTGCCTCTATATATATCAATGGTGTAACTCATCGATTGAAAAGTATAAAAACTTATACCAACAGGCAAAATCATCATAAATTCGGGAATGTTGTTTTGCAAATTAATATCGTAACCAAAATAATTAAATAGTTTGTCAAAATTTTCGGCAAAGAATCTACTATATTTAAAAATTACTAATGTTCCAATATTTCCTAAAAGAGATAGAGATAGAAAAACTTTTTTATATTTAGGCTGTTTTTTTATGTATAATCCTGCCAAATAATCTATTAAGCCACTAAATATTATTAGAAAAACAAATCTCCAATCCCACCATCCATAAAAAATAAATGAACTTATGGTAATAAAAATCCAACGATAGTTATTTTTTAATTTATTTATTATTGGTAATAAACTAAAAAAAATAACGGCGTATATTATAAAAATTAATGAGTTAAAAAGCATTAATTATTTTTTGTGTAAAACTAATATTTTTTAACAGATTATTAATGTAATTTAAATTATGTAATTTATAAAAATTTGTAAATATTTAATACGAGTTGTTAAGTTATACTGACAAATTTGAGTTTAACAGGAATAAAATTTATATTTGTGGTATTAATTTTTTATATAATGGAAGATAAAATAATAATTTTAGATTTTGGTTCTCAATATACTCAACTTATAGCTCGAAAAATAAGAGAATTAAACGTTTTTTGCGAGATATACCCGTATAATAAAATTCCTGATATTGATGATAATACAAAAGGAGTTATTTTATCGGGGAGTCCTTTCTCGGTTCGTGATGATAAAGCTCCAATTCCCAACTTATCAAAAATAAAAGGTTATCAACCTTTGCTTGGGGTTTGTTATGGAGCACAATACTTGGCTCATAATTACGGAGGCGAGGTTCTCCCGTCAAATAAACGCGAATATGGTAGGGCTAATTTAAGTTTTATAAATACAGAATCCGACTTGCTTAAAAATATATCAAAAAACACACAAGTTTGGATGTCGCATGGCGATACCATTGCTAAAATTCCGGATAATTATGAGATTATAGCAAGCACAAACGATGTTAAAGTAGGAGCTTATAAAATAAAAGATGAAACAACATACGGAATACAATTTCACCCCGAAGTTTATCATACTTTAGAGGGAAAAAAAATGCTAGAAAATTTTGTTGTAAATATTTGTGGCTGTAAACAAAATTGGACTCCTGCATCGTTTGTAGAAACAACCATAAATAATTTAAAACAAAAGCTCGGCTCCGATAAAGTTATTTTAGGATTATCGGGTGGTGTAGATAGCTCTGTCGCTGCATTTTTGCTACATAAAGCAATAGGAAAAAACCTTACTTGTATTTTTGTTGATAACGGATTGCTTAGAAAAAATGAATTTAATCAAGTTCTGGAATCGTATAAGGGTTTGGGGCTTAATGTTATTGGAATTGATGCTAAGCAAGAATTTTATTCGTCGCTAAAAGGAATCTCGGAGCCTGAGCAAAAAAGAAAAGCTATTGGTAAAACGTTTATTGATATTTTTGATAAACAAGCACATAAAATAAATGATGTAAAGTGGTTGGCACAAGGAACAATTTATCCTGATGTAATAGAGAGTGTATCGGTAAAAGGTCCTTCGGCAACAATAAAATCGCATCATAATGTTGGCGGATTGCCCGATTTTATGAAATTAAAGATTGTAGAACCTCTTAAACTTTTATTTAAGGACGAAGTTCGAAAGGTGGGAAAAGAATTAGGTTTAAGTAATGAGTTGTTAAACCGACACCCTTTTCCCGGTCCCGGTTTGGCAATAAGAATATTAGGAGATATTACACCCGAAAAGGTAAGACTTTTACAAGAAGCTGATTATATTTTTATAAATCAATTAAAAGAGGACAACCTTTACGATAAAGTTTGGCAGGCAGGAGTTATTCTTTTACCTGTTCAATCGGTTGGTGTTATGGGTGACGAAAGAACTTACGAACAAGTTGTTGCCTTGCGAGCCGTGCAATCAACCGACGGAATGACTGCAGATTGGGTGCATCTGCCGTATGAATTTTTAGCAAAAGTTAGTAATAAAATAATTAATCAAGTTAAAGGTATTAATAGGGTTGTTTATGATATAAGTTCTAAACCTCCTGCAACAATAGAATGGGAGTAAAGCAGTAAAAGTCTGTTAGTTTAAATATTTTTTTATGATTTTAAAAAGATTATCTTTTACAATTGGTTTTACAATATAGTCGTTACCGCCTACTGATAAAAATTTTTCTTTATCGCCCGACATTGCAAAAGCAGTTTGTATAATAATTGTTACATTGGTGTTAAATTTACGTATTTCTTTTATAGCATCTAATCCGCTTAATTCTGGCAAATGAATATCCATTAATATAATATCGAGATTATTTATTTCCTTGGTTTTTTCTATAGCTTTTAATCCTGTGTCGGCAAAAAACAAATTTGCTTCTTTTAATATTTCTTTATATAGTAAAATACTGTTTTTATCGTCTTCTACTATTAAAAAATTTTTATTTTTAATATTTATATTCTGTTTTTCGATTTTATTGTTATGTTTTTTATTTTCTTTAAAAAAAGATAACGGTAATTTAAAATAAAATTCGCTGCCAATATTTTCTTTTGATTCAAAATATAATGCTCCTCCTAATTTTTCGCTTAATAATTTACTTATCGACAAACCCAACCCGTAACCTTTGAGTTGTTTTTTTGTTGATTCGGCAATTTGATAAAAACGATTAAAAATACAATTTTGTTTATCCTTAGGAATACCAATACCCGAATCTTTAACGCTTATTATCAGGTTATTGTTTTGTGTATTGCACGATATTTTTACATATCCTTTGTTTGTGTATTTAATAGCATTTGTTACTAAGTTATTAATAATTTGTTTTAATCTTAATTCGTCGGATAATATTTGAAAATTTTTATCAATTTTATAATCTAATATAAGCTCTAAATGTTTTTTTTGAGCATATATAATATTTTGTTCAAAAATCTCTAACAAAACAAGAACATT
>JALSQC010000218.1 GCA_026985625.1 Bacteroidales bacterium
TGACACAACAAAAGAAAATCGTGTTCAAATAAACTGGGCTGTTTTATTGTCAAAATATTTTGAGTGTAATATTAATATTATTAAACCTTTTATAAATAGTGACTACAAGAATGATTTAATGAAAAAGAACATTTTTTTCGTTCGTCAGCATTTTGATAATAAAGGTGTAGTTTACGGCATAAGAACATCGAAACGAAAAGTTAAATTTAATGATGCAATAAAAGATTTTGCATTAGAAATTGAGGCTGATATGATTTTTATTATGTCGTATGAGTTTAAAAATTTTATGAAAGGTGCTGCAAAAACAGGATTAAAAACTCCTGTTTTATGTATAAATCCACGAACAGATTTAACAATATTACCTGATAAGCGATAATTTATATTTTATTATTTTTTTAAATTATTATTTAACACTCCTTAATTCAACATCGAATATTAGTGTTGCTTTTGGTGGAATTGTAGGTGGTATGCCTTGTTCGCCATAAGCTAATGTGTATGGAATTATTAAACGGAATTTGTCGCCCACACTCATTAATTGTAATGCCTCGTCCCAGCCTTTAATTACTCTACCTATTCCTACCTGAAACTCTATAGGTTCGCCACGTTTAACCGATGAGTCGAACATTTTGCCATTTTCGAGATAGCCTGTATAATCTACTTTTACGGTTTTTCCTTTTGTTGCTTGTATGCCTCTTGTTTTACGAACAATAATATATTTTAATCCCGATTCTGTTGTTATTGTATCTTTGCCTTTTACGTCGAAGGGTTCTACTTTTATGGGTGGTTTTATATCTAATAAATCAACATCGAATATAAGAGTAGATTTTGCAGGGATTACAGGTGGATGACCTTGTTCGCCATAAGCCAAATTGTATGGTATTATAAATCGATATTTATCTCCAATGCTCATTAAAGAAACTCCCTCGTCCCAGCCGGGAATTACCCTGCCCTCGCCTATTTCAAAAGTAAAAGGTTGATTTCGTTTTACCGACGAATCGAACATTTTACCGCTTGTTAAGTATCCTGTGTAATTAACCGTTACACGCGAACCTTTTTCTATTGTATTTTGTTTTTTTGATTTTCGTTTTTTCTTAGATTTTTTATTTTTAGATTCTACAATAATATATTTTAACCCCGATTTTGTTGTTATTGTATCTTTGCCTTTTACATCGAAAGGTTCTACTTTTATTTGTGGTTTTACGTCTAATAAGTCGACATCGAAAATAAGTGTTGAATTTGCAGGTATTTTACCAACGGCTCTATTTCCGTATCCTAACTCGGGTGGTATAACAAGTGTAGCTTGCTCGCCTTTTTTTAACAGTGCTATGCCTTCGTCCCAACCTTTAATTACTCGTCCTGCTCCAAGTTCAAATTCAAAAGGTTGTCCTCTTTTTATTGACGAATCGAATACTGTATCGTTAAGGAGTTTGCCTATATAATGCACCACAACTTTGTCGCCTGGCTTGGGAGATATGCCGTTTTTATTAATTTTTGTAATTTTATATTTTAAGCCTGATTTTGTTTTTACAAATCCTGTAAAGTCTTGCGAATTAGCTGATATAAAAGAAATTACAAATGCAAATAATAGAATTTTTTTTACCATTTTGTTTTTTTTTATTTTTTGTTAAAGATAATTTATTTTTTTCTAATAACCTTAATTAATTCTATTTCAAAAATTAATGTTGTGTTTGGGGCTATTAATCCGGGGTATCCTTTTTTGCCGTATGCTAAATATGATGGTATTATTAATTGTGCTTTTCCTCCTTCTTTCATATACGATAATCCCTCTTCCCAACCTTGAATAACCTCTCCTACTCCGTATGTAAATTCAAAAGGTTCGTTTCGCATAAATGTACTATCAAAAACTTTTCCGCTAACAAATGTGCCTGTATAATTTACAATTACTTTATCGCCGGCTTTAGGTTTTTTTCCTGTTCCTTTTTTTTCTTCGATATAATATAGCCCGCTTTTTGTTGGTTTTGTTTTAATGCTTTCGTGTTGCAGGAACGATTTTAGAATCATTTCTTCTTCTTTTTGGTCTTTAATAATTACTTTTTCGCGTTCTTTTTTATATTTTTTGTATGAGAATATTCTTTTTATTTTAATGTTAAATTTTAGTTTACTACCTTTTTTAATAAATTTTGGAGGGTCTTGATTTTTTGTATTAATATAAAACATTTCGGCATCAATTAAGAAACTTGCGCTATCGCCTACGTTCATCATATTAAAGCAATCGTTTATGCTTCCTCCGGGATATGTATCGGTTTTAAACCGCATTTTAAAATCGCTGTCAACCTCGCGAGTATCAAATATAATTGAATCGTTATCGGCTACTGCGTATGTCATACTTAATACTAATATGTCGCCATATTTTGGTTTTTCGGCGTTAGCATTATGTTCAAAAAATTTATATTCTATTCCTGTTTTATCTTTTTTGTATGATTTATTATTTGAACAAGATAAAACTGTTGTTATAATAATTAAAAATAATATTGTTTTTTTCATAATATTTTATTTATTATCCTTGTTTTTGTCCTACGGCAATAAATAAAGGGTATTTTATTGTTTTGTTGTTTCTTTCTTTTTTTATTTCGTATATTTTATCTACTAATATATCTTTAAATCCTGCATCTTG
>JALSQC010000219.1 GCA_026985625.1 Bacteroidales bacterium
TAATTCTTAATTTTTAATTCTTAATTTTTAATTCAAAACTTATTGTCGTCCTATTGTTGATTCAGGGTCGTCGAGTTTTTGCAAAAACTGTTCCAAAGAAAGTTCATCGTGAAATAATACTTCGCGAGCTTTACTACCTTTGAATGGTCCTACAATTCCTGCAGCCTCAAGTTGGTCCATTATTCTTCCTGCACGTGCATATCCTATTGATAATCGTCGTTGTATTCCCGATGTAGAGCCTTGTTGTGTAGATACAACAACTCTTGCGGCATCGGCAAATAGTTTATCTCTTTTTTCGTTTGGGTTTTCGGATTTATTTCCTTGCGATGTTTCGTTTATACCTGCATCGGGTTCGGGTAATAAGAAAGCATTTGGATACCCTACTTGTTCGCCAATATATTCTGATATTTCTTCTACTTCGGGTGTATCTATAAAGGCACATTGCACACGTGTCATTGAGCTTCCGTTACTTATTAGCATATCGCCTCTACCAATTAAGTTATTGGCTCCCGGGTGGTCTAAAATGGTTCTTGAATCTACCATAGATGTTACTTTAAATGATATTCGTGTGGGAAAGTTTGCTTTTATTATTCCGGTTATAACGTTTGTTGATGGGCGTTGTGTAGCAACAATAAGGTGTATTCCTACGGCACGTGCTAATTGAGCAATACGTGCTATTGGCATTTCTACTTCTTTTCCTGCAACCATTATAAGGTCTGCAAACTCGTCGATAATAACTACTATGTATGGTAAAAATCTGTGTCCTTTTTCGGGATTTAGTTGTCGTTTAATAAATTTATGGTTGTATTCTTTTATGTTTCTGGCTATTCCCTCTAATAATTTGTAACGGTCGTCCATTTCTTTTGTAAGCGAGTTTAATGTGCTTATAACGTTATCGGGATTAGTTATTATAGCTTTATCGGTATCGGGAATTTTTGCAAGAAAATGTCTTTCTATTTTTGAATAAACCGATAATTCTACTTTTTTTGGATCGACTAAAACAAATTTTACTTGAGATGGGTGTTTTTTATATAATAACGATGTTAATATTGCGTTAATTCCTACTGATTTTCCTTGTCCTGTGGCTCCTGCTACTAATATGTGCGGGGCTTTTGCAAGGTCGAGCATAAAAATTTCGTTTGATATTGTTTTACCAAATACTAATGGTAATTCCATTTTTGATTCTTGAAATTTTTTTGATGATATTACCGATTTCATCGATACAATCTCCGGATTTTTATTAGGAACTTCTATTCCTATTGTGCCTTTTCCGGGTATTGGTGCAATTATTCTAATTCCAAGTGCTGCAAGACTTAGTGCTATATCATCTTCGAGAACTTTAATTTTTGATATTCGAACACCAGGTGCAGGAACAATTTCGTATAGTGTAATTGTAGGACCTATTGTTGCCGATATTTTATCTATTTGTATTTTGTAGTTCGATAATGTTTTTACAATTTTCTCGCTGTTTTCTTGTAGTTCTTCGTCGCTAACTTGTGTATCGTTTACTTTATGATCGACTAAAATATCAAGTGGTGGTATTTTGTAGTTCGACAAATCAAGTGTAGGGTCGTAGTCTCCTTCGGGTATTTCTGATATTTGTTCGGCTATTTCGTTATCGGGATTATCGTCGATTTCTTCTATCTCTAAATTTATTTTTTCTTTTGTTTCGGGTTGTTCTGTTTCGGTTTTATTTATTACTGCCGGTATTGTATCTTTTTTATCTTCGTTGTTATTAATATCATAATTATCATTGCTATTTATTTTGTCAATAGGTTCTTCTAAAGTTACATTTGTTATTTCTATTTCGGTTTTATTATCTTGACTTATATTGTCGTTATTTGTTGTTTCGTCAAAATTATTGTCGTATTTATCTATATCTTTATTGTTGTTGTTAAATATACTTTTTATGTAGTTAAGCGAATTTTTAAATACAAATATTATAAAGACAAAGGCTGTTAAAAGAATAATTGCAAGTGTTCCTGTTTTGCCTACAACTGAGTTTGTCCATTTACTTATAAAGTATCCGTGGGCACCTCCCAACATAAAATATTTATTTGCAAAAAGGTATCCCATTGTAATCGATAACCATATAGTTATTATTATAGAGTATTTTATTGATTTTGATATTGAGACCGGTTTAAAATTAAAGAAATAAAGGCTAAATATACCAAAAATGTAAATAAATGAGAACGATGCTATACCGAACCAATTGTGTATAAAAATGTATGATAATTTTGCTCCTATTTTTCCCATCCAGTTTTCTACAACGATATCCGAGTTAAAAATAAATTTAAAAAATTCGATATCTAATTTGCTTTGGTCTTGTTTCCAAGTAAATAAAAACGAAACAAAGGATAGTAATAATAAGAATGTAAAAATAAATAGTAATCCGCCAATAGTTATTTTAACTTTTTCGTCTTTAAAAAAGTTTGTTATCCTTGATATTGGGGAGTTGTTTTTTTTCTTTGTTTTTTTCTTTGTCATTATATTAAAAAAAAATCCTCGTAAAAATGAGGATTGTAATTTATTTGTGGTTAAAATAATTAACCACCTATCATACTTTTAAATTCTTCTTTAGTTATTGTTTTGTAACCTGCAGGAATTGTAAACATAGATTTTTTTACTTT
>JALSQC010000220.1 GCA_026985625.1 Bacteroidales bacterium
TTCTGTATCGTCCTGTATTTCCATAAGTTTTTGCAAGTGCTTTATTGTTTTGAACAATTAACGGTTTAAAATTTATTTTTTTAGATATTTCTAAACTTTTTTCGAAATAATCTAAAGCTTTTTTATTATTTTTTACTTTTAAACTTGTGCTACCGAGATTATAATAAGCTTTTGCTAATTCTTTTTGGTCAGATTGATTCTCACGCAATTTAAGTTCTTTATCAAAATAATTTAACGATTTTTTAAATTTTGATTGCCAATAATAAAGAGAACCTAAGTTTTTATAGTTTTTTTGTTTTAATGCTGTATTTTTACTGCGTTTTAATAATTTTTCTAAATCTAAAGCAAAATTAAGAGCTTTTTGTTTATTATTTTCTATATTATTATCGATTAATTTATCGAGAATCTCTATTTTTTCTTGTTTTGTTTTTGCTTTTAATAAATCAGATTCTAAATTATCTTGAGAAAAACTGTAAGAATTAATAAAAATAATTATAACAAATAATATAAATCGTTTCATTTTATGTATGAGTTTAAAAAAAATAAAATTAAAAAAAACTTTTAAAAAAAGTTATAAAAAATATATAAAAATTATTTGCATGTATGTATGTGTTGCAAAAATATGATATTATTATATAATGTTATAAATATGTTATGACTTAAAATTATTTTTATAATTTTTATGAAATTAATTATAGATTTTCTTATTATGTTACAAATGTAATAATAAACTTTATGGGTAAAACAATAATTGTAAAATTAAAAGTTTATTACTATTTTTGAAAAAAAGGATTAATATTAAAAAATTAAGAAATTAAAATAAAATATAGTAGTGGAATATAGTATAGATAAAATAAACGAAATAATTAAAGGTAAACTTATAAAAAACAATAACTTACCCGTAAAATATATATTAATAGATAGCCGAACACTTACATCGCCCGAAAACTCAATATTTTTTGCCCTTAAAGGAGACCGAAACGACGGACACAATTACATTAACGATCTATACGATAGAAATGTTAGAAATTTTATTATATCAAACGAAACAATAGATTTATCAGCTTTTAACGAGGCTAATTTTATTATTGTTGACGATACACTAAAAGCTCTACATAAGTTTACAGCTTTTCATCGTAAACAATTTGATATTCCAATTATTGGAATTACAGGCAGTAACGGAAAAACTATTATAAAAGAATGGATTTACGAAATTTTAAATACAACAAAAAATATTGTAAGAAACCCAAAAAGTTATAACTCACAAATAGGAGTTCCTTTATCGGTATGGTTAATTAATAAAGATAACGATTTGGGAATTTTTGAGGCAGGTATCTCAAAATTTGGAGAAATGACTAATCTGCAAAAAATTATAAATCCCACAATAGGAGTTTTTTCTAATATAGGCGAGGCTCATCAAGAAAATTTTATAGATTTTAAACAAAAAATATCTGAGAAACTAAAACTCTTTTACAACAGTAAAGTCCTTATATATAGCAAAGATCACAGTTTAATAGATTCGCAAATTCAAGAAGATGTAAACCTCGAAGATTGCGAATTATTTACATGGTCAACAAAATTTCCGGCAAATGTTTCTATCGGTAAAATACAAAAACAAACAAATAAAACAATAATACCGGCTAATTACGATAATAAAAAGATAGAAATAGAAATACCTTTTACCGATGATGCATCAATAGAGAACTCAATAAATGTTTTAGTAGTGCTTTTATATCTTAAAATAGATAAAGATGTTATAATAAACGGGTTTAAAAATCTAAATCCAATAGCAATGCGTCTTGAATTAAAAACAGGCGAAAAAAATTGCATAATAATAAACGATAGTTACAATTCCGATATAAACTCATTAAACATTGCTTTAGACTTTTTAAATCAACAAAAACAAAATAAAACCAAAACATTAATACTTTCTGATATCTTACAAACAGGTAAAGATATAAAAATTTTGTATAAAGAAATTAACAAATTACTGGAACAAAAACAAATAGATAAATTAATAGGTATAGGAACAGAAATTAAAAGTCAAGCAAAAATTTTTAAAATAGAATCTTATTTTTTTAACAATACCGACAACTTTTTAAATAACCTGCCTAATTTCGAAAACGAAATAATATTACTTAAAGGTGCTCGTAATTTTGAGTTCGAGAGAATATCAAATATTTTACAACAAAAATTTCACGATACTGTTCTCGAGATTAACTTAAACTCAATTATAAAAAATCTTAATTATTATAAATCATTATTAAAACCCAAAACCAAATTAATGGTAATGGTAAAAGCATTCTCTTATGGTAGCGGAATGTACGAAATAGCTAACCTTTTGCAATATCATAAAGTAGACTATTTAACGGTTGCTTTTGCCGACGAAGGAATACAACTCCGAAAATCTGGTATTACTTTGCCAATAATGGTAATGAACCCCGAACAAAATACGTTTGACTCTATAATTAAGTTTAGGTTAGAACCCGAAATATATAATTTTACCGTACTCGAAAAATTTTACGACGCTGTGCGTCGTAACGGATTAGTAATATACCCTATACACTTAAAAATAGATACGGGAATGAAACGTTTAGGATTCGAAGAATCAGAGA
>JALSQC010000221.1 GCA_026985625.1 Bacteroidales bacterium
GTTTGCAGATATGCATTCGGGTGCATTTTTTATAAGTTCGTCTGAAACTCCTAAATATTTATTTATAGTATGTAATATTTCACAAACTGATACTCCTGTTAATTTTGCTGCATCTTTAAACGATGCAAAACGTGCTAAAGTATTATACAATGCAGGTTTTTGCAGTTTTTTAAACTTTGGTGATAATTTTACCAAAACATCTTTTAAATCGGGATATTTATCAAGAGTTTCTTTAATATTTGCGTTTGATAAAACCGGTTTTATTTTTTTATCAACATTTTCTTCTTGTTTAGATATAGCATCAACAGGACAAATATCTAATGCTGCATCACAATTTTTTATTTCTTCGTCTGATTGAGGTTGTATCTTTAAATATGCTTTTTTCCCATTCATATCAAAATTGTCTTTAGCCACATCAATACAAGCCTGACAACCTATACATTCTTCCGATACATTGTATTTTATTATTTTCATTTGTTTATAAATTTATTAAATTAAAAATCAAAGTTAATGTATATATGTAGAACAGTCAATACCTACATATTGGTATTTTTACATTAATTGCAAGAAATGTTTTTTGTAATATATTACAAGAAAACAAGGGTTTGTTTATGGTAATACCATAGTTTTAAATCCTTTAAAAATAAAGGATAAAATAATATTTTAGACCATAAAATATTAAAAAATAGTTAATAAATTTTATTTTTTTGCATCACGTTTTCTATCAACTTCTTTTAAAAGAATTTTTCGTATTCTCATAGATTTTGGAGTAATTTCCAGATATTCGTCGTTATGAATATACTCCATTGCTTCTTCTAACGATAATTTAACAGGGGGAGCAATATATGTTTTGTCATCGGAACCCGATGCTCTCATATTTGTAAGTTTTTTTGTTTTACAAACGTTTATAACAATATCGGCTTGACGGGTGTTTTCGCCAATTACTTGACCTTCGTAAACCTCCTCGCCGGGAGCAATAAAAAAAGTGCCTCTATCTTGTAATTTATCTATGGCATAAGGTATTGCTGTTCCTGTTTCCATTGATATTAATGCTCCGTTTTTATTTTTTAACAAGTCGCCTTTCCAAGGTTGAAACTCTAAAAACCTGTGAGCAATAACGGCTTCGCCCTCGGTTGCCGTAAGTAAATCGTTACGCAAGCCTATTATGCCTCTCGATGGAATTGTAAACTCTAAATTAGAACGATCGCCTTTTGCTTGTATATCTACAATTTCGCCTTTTCGTTGGGTTACTTGTTCTATAACTTTTCCCGAAAATTCTTCGGGCACTTGAACGGTTAATGCCTCAACAGGTTCGTTTTTTACACCATTTATTTCTTTTATAATTACTTTTGGTTGTCCTAATTGAAATTCGTAACCTTCGCGACGCATAGTTTCTACAAGAATAGATAGATGTAAAATACCTCTTCCGAATACATTATAAGCGTCGGGTGATGAGGTTTCTTCTACTTTTAAAGCTAAATTCTTTTCGGTTTCTTTAAATAATCTGTCGCGTATGTGTCTTGACGTTACAAACTGACCTTCTTTCCCGAAGAAAGGAGAATTATTAATTGTAAAAAGCATACTCATTGTTGGTTCGTCTATATTGATTTTAGGTAATCCTTCGGGATTTTCAAAATCGGCAACAGTATCTCCTATATCAAAATTTTCTATTCCGAGCAAAGCAACTATTTCGCCTGCGTAAACAGTATCTTTCTTTTTTTCTTTTCCTAATCCCTCGAAAACATAAAGTTCTTTAATTTTTGATTTTAGAATTGTTCCGTCGCGTTTAACCAAAGAAACGTTATCTCCCCATTTTAAAGTTCCGCGTGTAAGTTTTCCTACGGCAATACGTCCAACATACGACGAGTAATCGAGTGATGTTATTCGCATTTGTGTGCTTCCTTCAATATATTTAGATTTAGGAATGTTTTCTAAAATAACATCAAGCAAATAGCTTACGTCGGTAGTAGGGTTTTTCCAATCTTCGCCCATCCAACCTTGTTTAGACGAGCCGTAAACAACCGGAAAATCTAATTGTTCTTCGCTTGCATTTAAGCTAAACATTAAATCAAAAACTTTTTCTACAGTATCTTCAGGGTCGCAATTTTGTTTATCTACTTTATTTACAACAACAATTGGTTTTAAATTAAGCTCAATAGCTTTTTGTAAGACAAAACGTGTTTGTGGCATTGGGCCTTCAAAAGCATCAACAACTAATAAAACGCCGTCTGCCATATTTAAAACTCTTTCTACTTCGCCCCCAAAATCGGAGTGTCCGGGAGTGTCTATAATATTAATTTTAGTGTTTTTATATCTAACGGCTACATTTTTCGATAAAATTGTAATTCCTCGTTCGCGTTCTAAATCGTTATTATCTAAAATTAATTCGCCAACATCTTGATTTTCTCTAAAAAGTTTTACTTGATGTAGCATTCTGTCAACTAAAGTTGTTTTTCCGTGATCAACGTGTGCAATTATTGCTATATTTCTTATTTCTAACATTTTATTTTTATATTTTAGGCTGCAAAAGTAGTCTTTTTTATTAGTTTATTAGATATAAATATAATTATTTAAAGTAAAATTTAACAAAACTTGTTTTTAGTAATTATATTTTATTCGATAGAAATATCGGATAATTAAACTTATTATGTTATCTATTGCTCTACAATTAAAAATCAAGTTAAGCTTTTTGCATATTATGCTATTTTGTTTTTATTTTTTTTAATTCTTTATTTACAATAGATACAAGTTGTTGTGTTCTTAAATTTTTTCCAAGAATATTATATTTAGCTTGTTCGTAAAAGGGTTTTCGTTTTTCTAAATTTTTTTCGAGATATTCTATTAACTGAAAATGCGACATATTTTTAATTAAAGGACGAAATTTTTTTGAACGGTTTAGACGGTGATACAAACAATTTGCTCCTTGTCGTATATAAATGGTAAGTCCTGAATTATTCATTATTTTCATATTATCGAAAAAACAAGGAGTTCCTCCTCCTGCCGATATTACGGTATTTTCATTATCAATAGCTTCTAAAAGACTTTCGTGTTCTATTTTTCTAAAATAGTTTTCGCCTTTTGTTTCAAAAATTTCACGAATAGATGTATTGTATTTTTCTTCTATATAATCGTCGAGGTCAATAAATTTATATTCTAATTTATTAGCTAACTTTTTACCAAAAGTAGATTTTCCGCTACCCATAAAACCAACTAAAAATATTTTCATTTGTTTATAATTTTGTATTTCGTTTAAATTTCTAATACTTTTGCAAGTTTAAATAATTTACTTGAAAAATAAAGAAAAAAATACCGAAATTATTAAAATAACAGGAGCTCGCGAGCATAACCTTAAAAATGTTAATTTAACAATTCCACGAAATAAATTAACGGTTTTTACAGGTTTAAGCGGTAGCGGAAAATCGTCGCTTGCTTTTGATACTATTTTTGCCGAAGGACAACGTCGTTATTTAGAAACTTTTTCGTCTTATGCCAGAAACTTTTTAGGAACATTAGAGCGTCCTAATGTAGATAAAATATCGGGGTTAAGTCCTGTAATATCTATAGAGCAAAAAACATCTAATAAAAATCCGCGTTCGACGGTGGGAACAATTACCGAAATATACGATTTTTTACGATTGCTTTATGCTAAAGCAGCCGACGCATATTCGTATAAAACGGGCGAAAAAATGGTAAAATATTCCGAGGAAAAAATAATTGATTTAATTTTTGATGTTTATATAAATAAACCTGTTATTATTCTTGCTCCGGTTGTAAAAAATCGTAAAGGACATTACAAAGAACTTTTTGAACAAATCTTGCGAAAAGGTTTTATACAGGTGCAAATTGATGGAGAAATAACGGAAATTTACCACGGATTAAAACTCGACAGATATAAAAATCATAATATCGATATTGTAATAGATAAAATAATAGTTAATAATAAAAATCTAAAACGATTAAAAAATACTATAAAAATTGCTTTTAAACAAGGCAAAGGATTAATAGCCATAAAAAACAAAGAAACTAACGAACAAAAATACTATTCAAAAAGTTTAATGTGTCCCACAACCGGTATATCGTATAACACACCTGCACCTCACTCTTTTTCGTTTAACTCGCCAATGGGAGCTTGTCCAAAATGTAATGGTATGGGAATAATTAGTAATGTAGATATTGCTACAATTATTCCCGACGATAAAAAAAGTATTGCCGGAGGAGGAATTGCTCCGTTAGGAAAATATAAAAATTCGTTAATATTTTTACAAATCGAGGCACTTGCAAAAAAATATAATTTTAAATTGTCAACACCAATAAAAGATATTCCAAAAAATATTATTGATATAATTTTATACGGAACAAGCGAAAGTTTAAGCATTAAAAATCCGTTTAACGGTATGCAAAATTATTTTCTTAGTTTCGAGGGGATAATAAATTATTTATTACGAAACAGTAGTCAAAACAAATCGCGAAAATCGCAAATATGGTCGGAACAATTTGTAAATAAAATAACGTGTCCCGAGTGTAATGGAGCACGTTTAAAAAAAGAATCGTTGCATTTTAAAATTGCAGATAAAAACATATCGGAGCTTGCCGATTTAGATTTAAAACAATTATCGATATGGTTAAAAAATATTGATGCAAAATTAAACAATAGACAAAAAATTATAGCTCATGATATTTTAAAAGAAATAAAAACCCGCTTACAATTTTTATTAGATGTAGGATTAGATTATTTATCTTTAAATCGACGGTCTAATACCCTTTCGGGCGGAGAGAGCCAACGAATACGTTTAGCAACACAAATAGGGTCGAAACTTGTAAATGTTCTTTATATTCTTGACGAGCCAAGTATAGGATTACACCAACGCGATAATCATAAACTAATAAAATCGCTTAAACATTTACGCGATATACAAAATACAATAATTGTTGTAGAACACGACAAAGATATGATTCTTTCGGCTGATAATGTTGTTGATATAGGACCTAAAGCCGGAAAACACGGAGGCGAGATTCTTACAAATTGTTCTCCTTTTGAGCTTAAAACAAAAAATACATTAACGGCAAATTATTTATCGGGAAAAATTAAAATAAAAGTGCCCGAAAAACGACGCAAGGGAAACGGAAAATATATAGAGATTACAGGAGCATCGGGTCATAATTTAAAAAACGTTAATGTTAAGTTTCCTCTTGGAACAATGATTTGTGTAACAGGTGTTTCGGGTAGCGGAAAATCGTCGTTAATAAACGAGACGTTGCATCCTGTTTTAAGTCAAAAATTACATAATTCGCTAAAACCAAATCTTAAATATAAAACTATATCGGGCATAGAAAATATCGACAAAGTTATAGAAGTATCGCAGGCTCCTATTGGACGAACTCCAAGGTCTAATCCGGTAACTTTTATAGGAGTTTTTACAGATATACGAAACATTTTTGAACAAACAAACGATGCAAAAATAAAAGGATTTAAAGCCGGAAGATTTTCGTTTAACGTAAAAGGAGGACGATGCGAAACTTGCAAAGGAGCAGGACTGCAAACCATAGAAATGAATTTTTTACCCGATGTATTTATTAAATGTCCCGAGTGTAACGGAAAAAGATATAATAGCGAAACATTACAAATAAAATATAAAAACAAAAATATATTTGATGTTCTTGAGATGACAGTTAATCAGGCTGTAGAATTTTTCGAAAATATACCAAAAATAAAAAATAAATTAAAAGCATTAAAAGATGTAGGTTTGGGATATTTAACGTTAGGACAACAAGCAACAACCCTTTCGGGAGGTGAGGCTCAACGAATAAAACTTGCAGCCGAACTTGCTAAACGCGATACGGGAAAAACCCTTTATATTTTAGACGAGCCTACAACCGGATTGCATTTTGAGGATATTAGAATATTGCTTAAAGTCTTAAACAAATTAATAGACAAAGGAAATACCGTTATTATTATAGAACACAATATGGATATAATAAAAACAGCCGATTATATTATAGATATAGGAAAAGAAGGTGGCGTTAAAGGAGGAAAAATTATTGCCAAAGGAACCCCCGAAGATATTATAAATAATAAAAACTCATATACGGCAAAATATCTAAAAAAAGAATTATTATAAATTTTAGACTTAAAGATATTTGTGTCTTATAAATCAATTATTATTTTTGTTAAAAAATCAACTAATGCTTGATAATAAAAAAATAATAGTTGTTTTACCGGCATATAACGCCGAACAAACCTTAGAACAAACTTACAAAGAAATTCCTTTTGATTTAGTTGACGATGTAATACTTGTTGACGATGCAAGTAACGACAAAACAGTAGAAGTAGGAAAAAAATTAGGTATAAAAAATATTATTAAACACGAAAAAAACAAAGGCTACGGAGGTAATCAAAAAACATGTTATAACAAAGCACTTAGTTTAGGAGCTGATATTATTGTTATGTTACACCCTGATTATCAATACACACCAAAACTAATTCCGGCAATGGTGCATATAATCTCCGATGGTGTTTATAAAGTAGTTTTAGGTTCGCGAATTTTGGGTGGAGGTGCTTTAAAAGGGGGAATGCCATATTATAAATATTTTTTTAACCGATTTTTAACTTTTGTGCAAAATTTATTAATAGGCGAAAAATTATCAGAATATCATACAGGATACAGAGTTTTTTCACGCGAGGTTTTAGAAACTATAAATTACAACGAAAATTCCGACGATTTTGTTTTTGATAATCAAATGCTATCACAAATTTTATTTGCAGGCTATCAAATAGCAGAGGTAACGTGTCCCACTAAATATTTTACCGATGCCTCGTCAATAAATTTTAAACGTAGTTTTATTTATGGAATTGGTGTTATAAAAACAAGTTTTCAACATTTTTTGCAAAAACATAAATTGGCAAAGTTTAAAATTTATAAAAATAATTAAAAAAATTGTTTAGCTTCGGCTTTTAAAAAATCTATTGCGGCTTGTGTAGGAGGTGCTCCAACCTTAATAACTGTTTGTAAAATAACTTTGCTTAATTCCATTGCATTTGCTTTTGGATCGACTTTATCGGCAGAAGCATTTATAAGTTTTACAAGATTTTCTTTTGCCGATTTAAGAACTTCCCAAGCTTGTTTCGATATATAAATTTGTTGCGATAAATTATGCTCAAATTCTGTTCTTATAACGGCTAAACTTTCGCGTTGCAATTCGGCCGCAGTCATATTAGGTTTTTGTATGCGTAAAATTAACGAATTTGGCGATATTCGTTCTAAAAATAAAGTTAAACGTTCGTATGCTTGTAAGCGTATAGGCGTAATTAACTTTTGATTTTTTGTTCTAATCTCGAGTTTTCGTTTTTTTTCTTCGCTCTCGATAAACGATTTTAAAATAAAATATGCTGTTGCAAATACTATTATTGCAGGAATTGTGTATTTTAACACGTCTAAAAATGCGTTCATAATTATAATATTAATTTTTTAACAATATATAATTTTTAAATTCACCAAGCGAAATTTTTCCGTTAAAAATTTTTTGTTCTATAAAAGTTGCCACTTTATATTTTGGTTTTTCGTGTTTATGCTTTACTCTTTTTTTTACTTTTCCGGAATATTGTAAATTATTTTGCCAATTAAATTTTTTTATCCAATCGTCCATAACTTTTGGGTGGGTATCGTTAAATTCCGGAAGTTTATTTAGCGGACCATAATCAAAATCAAATTTTTTTTCTTTGTCCATTTGTTTAACAACTTTCTCGCCTTTGTGTATTGTAGCAAGAGCTTTAGTTTTGCTTTTCATTAATTCAGGTGGACGCACCCAACCATAATGATAAACTTCGGCATTTAGTTGTATAACTTTTAATTTAAACGTTCCTTCTTGTTGACGATAATCAACTCCATCGAAATTAGGAATGCGTCGAAACGATTGAGCCGACTCCCACGAATGTATATCGGGATTGTTACGTATTATACGTATTTCTTTACGATACCAACCATGCGAGTTGTGATAGTGATAAAAATCGCCCCAAAAATGTTTATAATTAAACAAAAAACCTTCTACACGTTTATCGTCAAGATATTTTTGACATTTATTTTTTATCTCGTCAAGATATTTTTCGTGTATAACTTCGTCGGCTTGTAAATAAAACAACCAGTCGCCCGTGCAATGCGATTTTGCAATATCGGTTTGATGTGCATTCTCGGTTCCTCGCGAATATTTATTTATATCCCAAACGGTATCTATAATTTTTATTTTAGGGTCTTTTATGCTTTCTATTTCTTTTCGGGTATTATCGTCGGCATCGCTATCGCCGAGAGCAACAATAAATTCGTCGACAATAGGTAAAATCGACATTATTGCTTGTTTTATAGGATAAAATAATTTATCGGCATTTTTTGCCATTGTAAACCCGCTGATTTTCATTTATAATTATTTAAACATTTGTAAATCGTAAAGTTTTTTAAAGTATCCGTTTTTTTGTAAAAGCTCGTCGTGTTTACCTTGTTCAACAATTTTGCCGTCGTGTATAACACAAATTAAGTCGGCATTTTTTATTGTAGATAAACGGTGAGCAACAACAAGCGATGTTCGGTTGGTCATTAATTTGTTAAGAGCTTTTTGAACAAGCTGTTCGCTTTCGGTATCGAGTGCCGATGTTGCTTCGTCTAAAATTAAAATAGGAGGATTTTTTAAAACAGCACGGGCAATGCTAATGCGTTGACGTTGTCCGCCCGATAATTTATTTCCTCCATCGCCGATATTTGTATAATATCCGTTTTTTGTTGTAATAATAAAATCATGAGCATTTGCAACTTTTGCCGCATTAATAACATCTTTTTCAGGAGCATTCTCGTATCCGAAAGCTATATTATTATAAAACGAATCGTTAAACAAAATGGGTATTTGGTTTACATTTCCCATTAATTGGCGTAAAGATTTAATTTTTAAGTCTTTAATATTTGTATTATCTATTAATATATCACCCTCGGTGCAATCGTAAAAACGGGGCAATAAATCTACCAATGTTGTTTTTCCGGAACCCGATTGACCGACAAAAGCAATCATTTGTCCTTTTTTTATAGTTAAATTAATATTATCAAGAACTTTATCTTTGTCGTATTTAAACGATACGTTTTTATATTCTATTTTATCGATAAAATCCGGTTTTTCTTGAGCGTCGGGTTTTTCCGTAATTTTTTCCTCGGCTGATAAAATTTGATTTATTCTTTCGGCAGATGCCAATCCTTTTTGAACGTTATAATAGGCTGTAGAAAATGATTTTGATGGAGCTATAATTAAATAAAACATTATTAAGTATCCCATAAATTCTTGCGATGTCATATTACCTTCTGACGAAAGAACAAGGTTTCCTCCGTAAATTAAAATCGACATCATAACAACTGTTCCTAAAAACTCGCTTAACGGACTTGCAAGAAATCGGCGACGGAACATTTTTGTCATTATTCTTGTATAAAAACTATTTATACTATGAAATCGGCGTTGCACTTTTTTTTCGGCGTTAAATGCTTTTATAACCCGTATTCCTGCAAGGGTTTCGTCCATTATTGATATAAGAACACCCATTCGTTTTTGTCCTTTTAACGATGTGTTTTTTAAACTTTTCCCGATTCGTCCTATAATTAGTCCGCTTACCGGTAGTAAAATTAAAACAAAAAGAGTAAGCTGATAGCTCATCCAAAAAAGTGTTCCTAAATAAATAATTATTGTAATAGGGTCTCTAAATAACATTTGTATCGATGATACTAACGAAACTTCTACTTCTTGAACGTCTGATGTCATTCGCGACATTATATCGCCTTTTTTTTCGTTAGAAAAATATGAAAGAGGCAATCTTAAAACCTTATCGAAAAGCTGATTTCGTATAATTTGCGGAATACCGTTTCGTATGGGAGCCATATTATAATTTCCGAGATATAGAAATAGAACTTTAAAAAATGTCATTACAACCGATACCGAGCCTACAAATAAAAGGGCTGTGCCCGGACCGTGTTCTATAATTATTTTACTAAGATAAAATTGAAAATATTGCATTATCGACTCGGTTGACAAATGGAATTTGTCGACATGGGTTACAAGTTCTTGGGTATTAAAAATTATTCCGAGCAATGGTATTGCGGTTGCAACCGAAAATAAACTGAAAATTACCGATAATAAGTTAAAAAATATATTAAAAAATACATTTTTTTTAAATGGCTTTAAATAAACAAATAATGTTTTTATTTTATTCATCTATAATTTTTAATTTTTAAATTCCTGTATAATTAAACGGGGTAATTTGTTTAAGTTCTTGTTTTATTTTTTCGCTTACTTTTAAAGTATCTATAAAATTAATAATAGATTGTTCGGTAATTTTTTTATTGTTACGAGTTAATTCTTTAAGTTTTTCGTAAGGGTTTGGATAGTTTTCTCTACGTAATATTGTTTGTATTGCTTCGGCAACAACTGCCCAATTATTATTAAGTTCGTCATCGATTTTTTCTTTGTTTAATATTAATTTATCTAATCCTTTATTTAACGATTTTAAAGCTATAATTATATGAGACAAAGGAACTCCTACGTTTCGCAAAACCGTGCTATCGGTTAAATCGCGCTGTAATCGCGATATTGG
>JALSQC010000222.1 GCA_026985625.1 Bacteroidales bacterium
AAAGCTAAGTGCTATTTTATATATAATGTCGTTTGAATTTTCCATAAAAAAACCGTCAATATTTTGACGGTTAAATTTAATATTTTTATTATAACTATATAATATTTTATTAAAAATCCATTGTTATTCCAAATGTAAAATATCCGGGATTTCCTCCAAATCCAACTTCGCCAAATACTCCAAAATTATCAGAAAAATAATATTTTGCTCCCATAATTTCTCCAACATATGGATTTACATTTGTTTCGGTATGGTTTTCATATAGATTTGTAGTATTATTATAATAATAATTAGTGGTATATTTACTTACATCTAATCCCATATATACACTAAGGTAAATATCTATTTTATCAAAAGCCTCGCCCCAATTGGCATAATCTTGTAATATTGGAGTTACATGATACGAACCTAAACCTCCGATTTTTATATTTGAGTATTTATCCCAGTAAGTAACATTCCATGTAGTCCATTTATATAAATCCATATCATACATTACCGAGCCTCCTACTGATATTAATTTTGTCCAGTAACTACCCGATGGAAATAAACATTTTTGTCCACTAACAACAATAGGTGGCAAAAATACCGAATGCCCCGAAAGGATACCTGCAGTAACAGCGTTCCCTTCAAATAGTGATGTTCCTATGCTTAGATTAAAAGCATCGTTTTTATACTGAGCTTGTGTTGTCGAATATAAGCTTATTAGACTAATAATAATTAATAATTTTTTCATATATATTTAAGTTTAAGATTTGTGCAAAAGTATTTATTTTTTTATGCTTTTATCAAAAATAGACAATAAATTATTAACATCGTTTTGTTTAAACATTCCTATATTTATAGGTTCGTATTTTGCAATACCGTTTTTTGTTTTTACAAATAAAGTAATATATGCGTGTTTGTATAATCCTTTTTTATTGATTTTATATTTATATAAATCTTCTTTATTAAATATTATTGATTTTTTATCTCCTTTAAATAATTTTAATTTATAATATTTTATAATTATTGTATCGTAATCTTCGGTTAACAAAACATATGTTGCATTTTTTGCAAACATTAATATCTCGAAAATTAACAATAAAGCCGTAAATATGGCTGTATAATAATATTTTTGTAAATTAAATGTTATTAAATCTGTAAAAACAGATAATATTATTAATACTAAAAATAAGAACGTAATACTTCTTAGTATTAATTTATATTTTATAATCTGATTTGAATTTGATATCTCCATATATATTTTTTTACAAAAAAATACAATAAAAATCAGTAAAAAACTGTTATAAAACATAAAAAATAATATAATTGTTAAAAAAATGTTCAAAAAATTGTTAATAAATATAATTTTTTAATATTTTTGTTTGTTTTCAAATTTGTAGTTATTATAAATTTAATTATTTTTAAAGAAATATATAAAACTTATGAAGAAATTATTAATTATTCTTCTTTCTGTAGGAGTTGTATTTACAAGTTTTTACAGTTGTAAAAAAGGAGCAAACGATCCATTCTTTTCATTTAGAACAAGAAAAGCTCGTATGGTAGGTAAATGGGATATTTCTAATTATTCCGAATCCATTAAAACGGTTTATGATAATGGCGAAGCTAATCAACGAGATTTAACAATTAAAGGAAAAAAGGTAAAAGAAACAATAAACTATATTAATACTGTTCACGATACATCAATAACAACCAGTGGCGAGATAAATGATTTTTCATTAAATATTGACAAAGATGGTATTGCTGATTTAACTATGAACTATACACTAACAAAAGATAGTTCAGGAACAGATGATAATACTGGTTTAACTATTACGACAACAACTACAAGAATATATAAAACCAGAGCCAAAGGAACATGGAATTTTCTTGCAGGAATTGACGATTATAAAAATAAAGAACGTTTATCGTTAGTTTGGGAAACATATAATACAAGTATAAATACTGTTGTTTTGCGAGTTATAACCGATGATAACGGAGCCGAAACAAGAACAAATTATTCTGACATTACAGCAACAGAGCATAAATATGCAAATGGCGAAAGAGCAGAAGTATGGAAAATTGATGAACTAAAAAATAAAGAAGTTATTTTAATGCAAGATGTTAACTTTTTAGAAGTAGCTACCGATACATCAGGAGGAACAACTACTCAGCAAACAGGAACTAAAACTATGACGTTAACACAACAATAAAAATAAATAACTAAAAAAATATTTATAAAAAAAGCCACTTTTTAAAAGTGGCTTTTTTTTATTACATTTTTAGAATCAAATAATTTTACAAAAAGTGTAAACTAAATTTTAGTAGGTAAAAAAACACAAAGGCTTCGCTTAAGCGAAGCCTTTGTGTTTAATAGATATTTTGTTTTTTAGATAATTCTTGCAAGTTTTTTTTGATACTCGAAAGATGCTTCTTCGGGTGTATCAAATTCTCCAATTACTTTGTTTTCGTGAATAGCTTGATATTTATTACCGGATTTTTTAACACCGGCATAACCTAATTGGCTATTAGGTTTTTGTTCTTTTTTTGAGTTTTCGAAACTATCCCAGCTTATATTTTCTAATCGGCAATCTAAAACGTTACCGTTTTTAAATTTTACATATACTCTGCC
>JALSQC010000223.1 GCA_026985625.1 Bacteroidales bacterium
TTGTTGTAAAATTCGAGAGCTTTAGAGTAACGGTAAATATTGTCGTATAAAAGAGCAATGTTTTCGGTAGTAACCGCAACTTGTTGTGTGTCGTTTGTGTTTTTACTTATATTTAAAGATTTTTGCAGATTGTCTATTGCTTTATCAAATTTTCCTATTTTATAATATTCGGAGCCTATATTAAAAAGTATTAATGATTTTTGTTGTATATCATCTGATTTTATTACATTAGTTTGTAATGCTTTAATTTTTTTATATGTTTCTTCTTCGTCAACATTTTTATCGTTGTTTAAAATATTTTTATCGTTATTATTTTTAGATTTGTTGCTAAACAAAACCGGACTTTGTTTTGTATTTGTTATATCTGTATTGCCATTATACGTTATGTTTTGGTTTATATCTTTGTTGTTATTTGTTGTATTATTTATATCAGGTATTGTATTATTATCGGCATAATTTTGCGATAACAATTTTAAAATATTATTTATTTGATTTCGGGGATAACTTTCGGCAGGTTTATATAATAATGCTTTTTTATAATATGATATGGCATCGTTGTATTTTTTATTGTTTAAATTTTTGTCGGCTTTTTTAATGTTTTTATTATAAGCTTTGTCAAAGTTGGAAATAGTTGATAATATATCTTTAATTTTGTTTATTTGCGTAATAGGGTATTGTTCTTTAGGTAGATATTGTTCGGCATTAAGATAATTTAACCAAGCATCTTCGTATTTTTTTGTATTAAAATTTTTATCGGCTTTAACAATTTCTTTGTTGTAAGCTTGTTGTCGTAGGTTGCGTATTTTATTTTTAACGTCAAGAATTTTACTTTTCATCTTGTTGTAATAATCTTTGTCGTAAATAAAATCGCCTTCGTAATCGCTATAATAGATTTTTGTAATAGGTTTATCTAAAATGTCTGTGCTAACACCGGGAAATGTTTTAAATAAAGATACCGGGATTTCAATAGGATAAAGTCCGTATTTAAGTTCGTCGTTTGAAACGTTTTTAGTAGAAACTTCTATTTTTTTGCTAACATAACCGGGTTTAGACAAAACAAAAATATAATCTTTGCCTATGTTTAATGTTTGTGAGAATTTTGCATTAATTAAATTTTGTTTGCTGTAAATTTTTCCATTTTCATAAACTTTAAGACTTACATTGTTAAGTATTTTGTTGTTTTCGGTTATATTAGATTTTACAACTATACTGTGTAATAATTGTGCATATAAAATATTACTGTTTATTAAAAATAATAATATGCAATATTTTATTACTTTATATAACAAATTTAGTTTATTTTGGATATATTATGTTTACAATATTTCCGTTTTTATAAATAACAGTCTTTTTTAAAGTTTTATCGGGGTTGTAATAGTATCTTTTACCACTTATTAATTTTCCGTTTTTAAATTCACCTTCGCGGTCTACAAGTTTATATTTATTGTAAACGGTATGAAATCCGTTTCCGTCGAAATATCCAACTTCTTTTGGTTTTTTTGTAGTATTTGTAGTTTCTGTATTAGTGTTTTTTGTTTCGGTATTGTTGGTTTTAGTTGTATTATTAGCCGAATTGGTATTATAAATTTTAACCGATGTCTCGTCCATTTTTCCATCGTTAAAGGTTTTTTCGGATATTAATTTTCCGGTATTATCATATTCTTTAATTGTTCCTTGTTCTTTGCCGTCTTGCCAGTTTCCTTCTATCATTATTTTACCATTTTCGTGATAATATTTTTGTTCGCCTGTTCGTTTTCCATTCTCGCTGTAATGCCAAACATACGATGGTTTTCCGTTTTTATAATAATATTTATAATCGCCAACCCATTTATTGCCTTTCCATATACCTTCTTCTGATACATTTCCGTTTTCGTAATAAAATTTTGCATAACCGTTTGGTTTATTTTTTATATAGGTTATTTCGCTTTTAACTTTTCCCGACACATAATATTCTTTCCAAATACCTGTTTTTTTATTATCTTTATACTCTCCTTCTTTTTTTATTTGGGTTTTAGCATCGTCATAATAAAATACCCATTTTCCTTGTTTTAAACCGTTAGCATCTTTTTTATTAATTTCTTGCGAAAAACTTAGACTTATTGTAAAACTTAATATTGTTATTAAAATTAATCTCATATTAATAAATAAATTTTTGGTATGTAACATAAATAATTTATAAAAATAACCTTAAATATATATTAAAAAAATAAATTTACGAAATATTTTAAATATTTTTGTGTATGGGTTTTTTAAGAGTCATATTAATTATAATAATTTTATTATATGTAATAAAACTTATTTTTAGATATTTATTTCCTATTTTTATAAAAAAACAAATCGAAAAAATGTCTGATAATTCTAATTTTAATTCTGATAAAAAAGAGGGAGATATAACTATAGAGGATAATAAATACTCAAGTGACGATTTCGACGATTACGAAGAAATAAATTAAATTTAAGCTAATGAGAAATTTTATAAAATATTTTTTGCAAGGTTTGTTGTATATTGCTCCATTGGGGGTAACAATTTATGTTTTATATTTTATTTTAATAAAATTAAATGATTTTTCAGAACAATTATTTCCTATTTTT
>JALSQC010000224.1 GCA_026985625.1 Bacteroidales bacterium
TAACATTCCGCAAGTTGGAGTTTTCGATACAGCATTTCATCAAACCATGCCCAATTATGCATACATGTATGCTTTACCATACTCGCTTTATAAAAAATACGGCGTTCGCCGATACGGTTTTCACGGCTCAAGTCACCTTTATGTTTCGCAAAAAGCTTGTAACATATTAAATGTAGATTATAATAAACAAAAAATAATTACTTGCCATCTCGGAAACGGAGCATCTATTGCCGCAATAAAAAACGGCAAATCAATAGATACATCAATGGGTATGACTCCTGTCGAAGGACTTATTATGGGAACTCGTTCCGGCGATGTCGATGCAGGAATACTTACATTTATTATGGAAAAAGAAGAGGTAGGCAGAGACGGTATAAACACAATAGTAAATAAATTTAGCGGAATGTTAGGAGTATCAGGAATTTCATCGGATATGCGAGAAATTGAACAAGCCTCCGAAAATAACGATAAACGAGCTAAATTAGCTCTTAAAATGTACTCATACAGAATAAAAAAATATATAGGAGCTTATGCCGCTGCAATGGGAGGCGTAGATATTATTGTTTTTACAGGAGGAATCGGCGAAAATGCCAAATCAATACGCAAAGATATTTGTAACGACTTACAATTTTTAGGTATTGATATGGATATTGATAAAAATAACAAAACCGAAACAATATTAAGTAAAAATAACTCAAAAGTTAAAATAATGGTTATACCTACAAACGAAGAACTTGTTATTGCCCGCGATACTTTTAAAATTGTTAATAAATAAAAAAAGGCTGTCCAAATTTTTTTTGAGCAGCCGTTTTTTTTAAATTATTCATTAGACTTTATCCAATTAACAAGACCTTTCTTTTTTATTATTTCCATAAGTTTATCAGGTAAAGGTGCAAATTTTATTTGTTTATCATTAATTAAAATTAAACCTTTTTCAAAATCAATATCAACTTTATCGCCGTAATTATAAGCATCAACAGCCTCCGGATTTACAATAAGAGCAAGCCCTTGATTTATCGACGAACGATAAAAAATTCTATTTATAGATTTTACAATAACAGCTTTAACTCCTGCATGTGCCAAACCAACCGCAGGATGTTCTCGAGAACTTCCACAACCAAAATTATCACCTGCAATAATAACATCGCCTTTTTGCAAATTTTTAGAAAAATTTTTATCAAAACCTGCAAATAAATGAGGCATAATACTATCGGCATCGGAACTAAGAACCTGATAAGTTAAATTTCCTGCAAACATTTGGTCTGTATTAAGGTCATCAACATCTTTATAATTCCAAACCCCATTAATCTTTCGATTTTCAGTTTCAGAAATTTCTACGGTACTACCCTCAGGTTTCGTATATTTATATTTATCATTTGATTTTATTCCTCGTGGATCAGTAATTTTACCTGTTATAGACGACATAGCAACAGCTGCAGGCGAGGCCAAATAAACATTTGATTTAGGATTTCCCATTCGCCCTTTAAAGTTTCTGTTAGCTGTAGATATTACATTATATCCATCGGCGGGTATACCCTGCCCCGTTCCCAGACACGGTCCGCACGACGGCGAAAGAACATTTGCTCCCGCATCAAGAAAAATATCAATTAAACCCTCTTTTATTGCTTGTTTATAAATAACTCTAGACGCAGGCGTTACAAGCAATTGAAAACCTTCCTTAACTTTTTTTCCTTTTAAAACTTTAGCTGCAATTCTTAAATCCTCCAATCTGCCATTTGTGCAAGTTCCTATCAATCCCTCGTGCACAGTAATACCTTGAACCTCAGATAAAGCTTTTACATTATCAACATAATGAGGTGCTGCAACTACAGGAAATAAGTCGGAAAGGTTTATTTCTATTTCTTTTGCATAAACAGCATCATTATCAGCCCACTCAGCATTATTTGGTAATTTTCCTCCGTAAAATTCCGATAAAACATCGTCAGGAGGAAAAACAGCATTTTTAGCTCCCATTTCCGAGGCTAAATTAGCAAGTGTCATACGTTGAGCAATAGTAAGATTTTTAACTCCATCGCCATGATACTCAATAGACATATAATTAGCACCATCGGAACCTATCATTCCTATAATCCAAAGCGAAATATCCTTTGCATAAACATTATCGGGTAATTTACCTTTTAAAGTAATTTTTAACGACTCGGGAACACGAAACCATGTTTCGCCACGTTTCCAAAGCCCTGCAGCTTCTGTTCTATCTATACCTGCAGCCATTGCATTAAAAGCTCCTGCAGTACAAGTATGGCTATCGCTACCCACAATTATCATTCCCGGCTCTGCATGATACGACATTATTTGATGACAAATCCCTTTACCTGCATCATAAAACTTATCAATCCCTTGCTGTTTAACAATATCGCGTATGGTTTGATATTGTGTAGCTAATTTTGCATTTGTAGGGGGTGCATTATGATCTAAAACTATTAATAATTGCTCGGGATTAGCAACTCTTTCGCCCCCCATCTTTTCAAAGGTATTTTTTATACTTGCAGTATTATCATGCGTAAGAACAATATCAGGTTTTTTAAAAACTATTGACCCTGCATCTGCTCCAAATATTTTCTCTACAA
>JALSQC010000225.1 GCA_026985625.1 Bacteroidales bacterium
TTTTATTTAGAAACAAGTATTTAGTATGTAAATTAATTTTGGTAGAATTTTTAAGACTTTTTCCTGTTTTCCTCATTTTAACACCCAAAGCCAGAAATATGATTTAAATACTTTTGTTCCTCTGTTATTATAATTACTTTTTTGATTGTTCTATCTGCTATTTTGACAGTTATTTCGTGTATGTTTTCTGCTATTTCAATCGCTTTCTCGGGACTTATTGTTGTTTTTTTTCTTTTAATTGCCTTTCTAAATCCTTGTAAACTTTAAATTTATTATTATATGAACTTATATTGTTTTTTGTAATTTATGGTATATAGGTCTTATCTTTAAGTTTTGGAGATATTACTAAAAATGTTCCATAAATTATTTTTGAAAGGTGAACTATTTTTTGAGCAAAAGTCTGAATGTTGGATATAAAAAATCAAATTAATACTAAAAGTAATAATTTCTTTTTTATATTTTTATTTTTTTTGTTTAAAATCTCCGTTTTTTAAGGCTTTAAAAAATTTTGCCCAAGCAATAGGGTCTAGAAGTTTTATACTTTGCGTTTGCCCGTTATAATATAATTTATCGTAATATTGATTCATATAAATATGATACCCAACACCCGGTGGTGATGGGTAATCGCTTTCGTCATAAGCTAATATTTGTTTTTGCATTAAAATAAAATTTTTATCTGCTCTATCATAATCGTCGTCGGGAATGGGCATGTGTATAAATGCTTGTTTAAATTCTTCGTAATTTTGCCAAGGAAATATGTTTGTTTGCCTTAATTTTATGGTATCTTGTTTTAAATAAATATTTAAACTTAAGTAATTTTTTGTTAAAGTATCGGGTATTATGTATTTACTTTTTTTATAACCTATTGACGAAAAAATTATAGTATCGTTTTTATTTACAAAAAATGCAAAATATCCTTTTTCGTTACTTATGGTTCCTTTATGTTTATTGCGTACAACAATATTTACATATGGTAATTCTTTTTTATTATAATTTTTTATAACCCCCGAAAAATATATTTGATTAGATGTTTGCGAAAACAAAATTATTGATGTAAATATAAAATATATTGTTAATAATTTTTTCATTAAAAATAATATAATCTGAGGTTTTTATAATTATTGTAAATCTTAAAATACAAAAAATCAAATTTATTGATTATCAAATGTATAAAAAACTATAATATTTTATTGCATAGATTAACATTTTTTGTGAAATTTGCTTAAAATTCTTAATATGATTTACTTTAAAGAAATTATTTTACCTCGTTTTAACAGAGGTTTTTATCTTATTACCGATATTATTAAACAAAATTTAAATGATATTCCGGAAAACGGATTATTAAATATTTTTATAAAACATACATCGGCAGGAATTACAATTAACGAAAATGCCGACTATAGCGTTAGAAATGATTTTGAGACTTTTTTTAACGATTTAATTCCCGAAAATTACAAAAAGTTTACCCATACTTCTGAAGGTGCTGACGATATGCCTGCCCATATAAAATCATCTATAATAGGTTCGAGCATTACTATACCCATAAAGAATTATAAATTAGACTTAGGAACATGGCAGGGTATTTATTTATGTGAGTTTAGAAACTCGGGAGGAAAAAGAAAAATTGCTTTAACAATTTATTATTAAGTAATTTTATTATCTTTAAAAAATATTATAATAAAAGTTTAAATCCATGAAAAAAACAACAATATTGTTTGTTTTTATAATAATTTTTTTTGCTTGTAAAAAAAACAAAGACATAACACGAAACGATAATGCATACAAATTAGATATAAATTTATCGGGTAGTTTACAAAACCCTGCTTTTTCGCCAAACGGAAAAATAATAGTATTTACTTGTTTCCGAAAAGGATATAATAAACCTCCGTCTGACCTTTATACTTTTAATCTTGATACCAAAGAATTAAAAACCTTAATTTCTGATGGTAACAGCAATGTTAATTTACCCGGAGAATGTTGGAACGACTCTTTAAAATCAATAATATTTTCATCTACAAAAGATCCTCACGACGAAATATATTATATATCCGAAGGCAAAACAACAGGCAACGAAATAAAAATTACAAACCGTAACGACAGTGTGGCTTTTGAGCCGACATTTTCTCCCGATGGACAATGGATAGTTTTTGAATCGCATAAATTAGACGAAGAAAAAAACGGTATAATTACAAAATATAAACTCGACGGCTCATCGGGATATATTAATTTAACACCGACAGGCGAAAACTGCAAACAACCAAACTGGTCGCCGGCGGGAGATAAAATATTATATCAAAAAGAGGAAAACAACCAATGGAATATTTGGATTATGAATACCGACGGAACAGACAAAACAAAAATTACAAATTTCGATGGTAGTAAAACCGATGCCGTATTTTCTAACGATGGAAAATACATAATATTTAGTTCCGAAAATGATAATGTAAAATTAGCCAATATCTACAAAGTTTCTGTTTACGGAGGCAAAGCAACACAATTAACAAATTATTCGGGATACGACGGAGCTCCGTCTATATCGCCGGACGGAACAAAATTGGCTTTTGAATCATCGGAAAACAATCCT
>JALSQC010000226.1 GCA_026985625.1 Bacteroidales bacterium
CTATCACATTTAAAAAAAATTAGAATGATTTAAATCCTATAATTTTACGCACTTCGCTAATTGTTTTTGATGCTGATTCGCGAGCTTTATCGGCTCCTGTTTTTACTACTTTTTTTAAATATTCGTCGTCTTTTTTTATTTCGTTAATTTTGTCTCGTAATGGAGCAACAAATTTGTTTACATCTTCGGATAATTGTTTTTTTAAATCGCCATATCTGATATCGCAGTTTTTGTATTTATCAACAAAATAATCGAGTGTAGATTTGTCGGATACAACTTGCATTAGTGTAAATAAATTTTGTATTGGTTCGGGTGGTGTTTGATTTTTTTCGGTTGGTCCGCTATCGGTAACAGCTCTCATAATTTTTTTGTGTATTGTTTTTTCGTCGTCTATTAGGTTAATGGCATTGCCCTCTGATTTTCCCATTTTACCTGAGCCATCGAGTCCGGGAATTTTAATTAATTTATCGCCAAAATTATATGGATAAGGCTCGGGAAAAAAATCGGTTTTATACATACGATTAAATCTTTTTGCAAATTTACGAGCCATCTCCAAGTTTTGTTCTTGGTCTTTGCCAACAGGCACTTTTATTGCTTTATGTATAATAATATCGGCAGCCATGAGCACGGGATATGTCAATAATCCTGCATTTATATTTTCGGGTTGTTTGCGAACTTTATCTTTAAATGATGTTGTTCGCTCGAGTTCGCCAATATAGGCGTTCATATTAAGTAGTAAATAAAGTTCGGTTACCTCGGGAACATCGCTTTGTATATAAATTGTTGCTTTTTCGGGATTTAATCCGGCAGCAAGATATTCTACTAAAACTTGTTTTACGTTTCCGTGTAAATCGTTGGGTGTAGGGTGTGTTGTAAGCGAGTGGTAGTCGGCAATAAAGAAAAAACATTTTTCGTTTTCTTGCATTTTTATAAAGTTTTTTACAGCTCCAAAGTAATTTCCGAGGTGTAAATTTCCTGTTGGACGAATACCGCTAACTACTATTTGTTTGTTTTCCATTGTGTTTTTGTGTTTTTGTAAAAAAAAACCACGCAATATACGTGGTTATATTTTTATTGTTTTTATTTTTTTAAAATAATATTCCTACTCGTAATGATATTGAGTTTAAGATAATTTTATCGGATTTACTAACATTGTAGAATGTAGTTTTTGTTATATCGGTTAATCCGTTTTTATAAACAAGTTCAACCATAACTTTTGTGCTTCCGCCTAATGAATAATAAAATCCACCGCCAATATTATATGCCATAAATAACGGTGAAACTTCTTTTTTTATGCTCTCGTTATCTACTATTGTGCCTCCGTTTACAATTCCTTTGGCTTTCCATCGAAACATTGGGTTAATACCTGCTCTTAAAAAATATGTCATATATCCTATTTCGTTGGTTTTTCCTTTTATTGATATAGGTATTTCTACATATTGTAATTTATAATCGATAATCGAGCCTGATGCTAAACTGTATGATGTGTCAGATGTTCCTAAATCTACATTAAATGATGCTATTGAGTCGGTATATTTTAAACTGCCACCAAAATTGTTTACGTTAATTCCTGTTGATATTGCAAAGTTATCGGTTAAATTAATATCACCTACCAACCCTACGTTAAAACCAAATTTTACTTTATTATTTTCTATTTTTTTAGAAATATCGGGTTTCATAAACGAAATTAACGGACTAACAGCTATTCCTCCTGTAAATTTTTGCGAAAAAGCATTACTTGCAATTAGTGCAATTATTATTAAAAAAGTTATTTTTTTCATAATTTTTAAATTTAATTAATACTAAAATAATAAAGTTTAAACTCTAAAAGTTATATCTTTGTATTATGCAAAAGTATAAAATTATACATTAAGTATGATAATAAATTTTAAAATATTTTTAATTACATTAATTATTTCGGTTTTGTTTTTTGTATCGTGTAACAATAATAAACACGATATTGATGTTTCTAATATAAATGTTAAATTAAAAATTGTTAGATTTGATAATATATTATTTAATATAAAACCTGATAGTTTAGATAATAATATTTTAGATTTTAACACTGATAATAGCGAGTTTATAGATATTTTTGGTAATAGAATTATTAATATAGGAGGAATAAATAATTCGAATTTTATTTACTTATTAAAAAATTTTGTTACCGATTACGATATTTTACAGGTTCAAAAACAAGTTAAACAAAAATATTCTGATATAAAAGACATAAAACTTGGTTTAATTAATGGGTTTAAACATTATAAATATTATTATCCGAATAAAGTTATACCAAAAATTTATACTACAATAACAGGATTTAATCAATCTATTATAATAACCGATAGTTTATTAATAATTGGGCTTGATAAGTATATGGGCGAAAATTACGATTATTACTCGCGTTTGCAAATTCCTTATTATTTGCGTCGAAATATGAACCGTAATAATATTGTTCCCGATTGTTTTAGAGCTATTGCCGTTGCAGAGTTTCCTTTTTACGATTCGTTAAACAATGTTATAAGCAATATGGTTTATAATGGTAAAATACAATATTTTTTAGATAAAATGTTACCCGATTGT
>JALSQC010000227.1 GCA_026985625.1 Bacteroidales bacterium
ACCCGAAACTTGGAATATGTCGCCCGAATTATTAGAAAAAGCAATAAACGACAGAATATCAAAAGGTAAAAAACCTAAAGCAATAATACTTGTTCACCTTTACGGAATGCCTGCAAAAATTAACGAAATAGTTAAAATAGCAAACAAATACAATATTCCATTGATAGAAGATGCAGCCGAAGCATTAGGTAGTAAATACAAAGAAAAACATTTAGGAACATTCGGCAAATTAGGTGTAATATCATTTAACGGAAACAAAATTATTACAACATCAGGTGGAGGCGTTTTAGTATCTAACGACGACGAACTTATAAAAAAAGCCCGTTTTTTAGCAACACAAGCACGCGATAATGCTCCACATTACCAACACTCACACATAGGCTACAACTACAGACTAAGTAATATATTAGCAGGTATTGGACGAGGACAAATGCAGGTTCTAAATAATCATATAAATCTGCGTAGAAACATGCACAATTTCTACAAAAATATATTTAAAAATTCAAAAGGAATAACCCTGCTCGAAGAACCAAATAAAGATTATTATTCGAACTTTTGGCTAACAACAATATTAATTAATAAAGATATAACAGGTTATACGTATAACGATTTAAGATTAGAATTTGAAAAAGAAAATATAGAAACCCGTCCATTATGGAAACCTATGCACTTACAACCTGTTTTCGAAAAATATCCGGCTTATTTAAACGGAACTTCCGAACATTTATTTAACAGCGGATTATGTTTGCCATCAAGTTCTAACTTAACTAACAACGATAAAGACAGAATAATAAATGTATTAAATAAATTTTTGTAATTTTTAATATATTAACTACAAAAATACAATAACATATTTTTTTAATAAAGTTCTATAAACTCAAAACTATTTCCTGTAGCTGTTAAATATTTTAATAAGTCAATTGTTTTAATAACCAGACTTACATTATCAATATTTGGGTGAAAACTTAATTCTTTAGCTCTCTCAAGGTTTTTATCTATAAAAACATGTGTATTGTTATCGGTATCGTAAATAAGACCAAGAGGCGAAACTGCTCCCGGCTTAACATTTAAATATTTATTTAATCGTTTTTCCGATGCAAAACTTAATTTTCCTTGTTTTAACAAAAGTTCAAGTTTACGAATATTAACATCGTAATTCTGCTCAACAACAATAAAAAAATGCTTATTCCCTTTATGATTACGCAAAAAAATATTTTTACAATGTGTAGCATTTATATTTTTTTTATAAATCTTAGCTAAATCAATTGTTGGTATCGACGGATGTTCGTAATATTTAAAACTAATATTTAATTTTTTTAAAGTTTCGTATATTTTTTTATCGCCTTGCATAATATTTTTAATAAAAAAACCCGAAACAATGTTTCGGGTTTTAAGTAATAAAAATTAATTCTTATTTTTTGTAAGAAAATTCAATTTTATCGTTGTTATCAGTTGTTGTAACAGCAACGTTTGTAACTTTAATTACAGCATAATTACCATCGCGTAATTTAGCAATATAAATATCGTTAGCAGCTACGTTAGATACTGTTGTAGTTGAAGTTCCATTGTTATAAGCTTCGGTAGCAGCTTCTACTGTAGCATTTGCATAATCAAAAGTATTATCTTTTACAAATGATGTTGTGTTACCTGTTCCAACAGTCCATTCTGCTTCAAAAACATTTGGAGTTTGCGAAGCTGTTGTTGTTGTATTTTTCATATCTTTATTAGCTTCGGTATCAGAAGAAGACATTGCTACATCGTTTACTAAATCCCAAGCACCTTTATTAGCACCAATAATATTCCATATTACACCGTCGGTATGTTCGTCGGTCATAGGAGTAGTAGCTGCTGCAGGTTCTTTAATATTTATAGATACTGTTACTTCTTTTGCATAATCAGCACCATCTTTATCGGTAGCAGTAAATTTAACACTTATAACATCACCATCGCTTAAACTTGATGTTGGTAAAATAAATGTCATAGTATCAGAAACACTATAATCTGCAGAAAAACTTGTTACTTCTTGTGACGAAAGTAAAGTTGTATTAGGCTCTGCTTTTAACGATGTAATTTTTGAATTCGAACTAATTGAATAAACAAATTTAACTGTATCACCTTTCCAAGCATCAACAGATGTTGGGGTTACACTTAAAGTTGGACCTTCAGGAGGATCTTTATGACATGATGTTAATGCTAAAACTCCTGCAAATAAAATTAATGTTAATAATTTAATTTTTTTCATTTTTAAAATTTTTTGTGATTAATAATATACAAATGTATAACATTGTTTTTAATTACACAACATTTTAATTGTAAATAATTCTTAAAATTATAAAAATTAAGCACCTAATAACCAAATAACATAACACCTCTATAATTAACTTGTTGATTTTTATTATTTTACAAAACCATATCTACCCAAAAATGCAAATTAATTTAGTGTCATCTTTTATTTGACTCAAGCAGAAAATTAAAACAATTAGGCTATACTATAGACTTATTAAACATCATTACATATAAATTATATTACGCGTTAAAAAAAATTAAACTTTTTTAAATATTAAACGTC
>JALSQC010000228.1 GCA_026985625.1 Bacteroidales bacterium
TTTTAGCAATTATTATTTTGTTTTTTTCTATTTCTTCTTGTTTTTGTTTATTTTGATATTTTGCTTCAAGATTTTCTAATTCTTGCATTTTTTTAATATTAAACAAACTGTCTTTTACCTGAATAAATAATTTTAAATATTTATAAGATTTTTTTATATCGTTTAGCTTGTAATAAGAATTAGATAAACTTTCGTAAGCAATTTTTTCGTTTGGTTTTGTTCCTATATCTTTTGCTATTTTTAAACCTTTATTTGCAAAAAATATGGCTTTTTTATAATATTTTAAATCACCGGTTGAATCACCAAGCGAATTATTTAAATTAGACAGATTAATAAAAATATTAGCAATACCGTCTTTATTATTGTTTTTTTGTTTAATTTCTAAAGCTTTTTCTAAATATTTTTTACTTTTTTTAAAGTCTTTTTTTGTTAGATAAATATTACCCAAATTAGCATAAGTGTTTGCAGCATTGTAATTGTCGTTTAATTTTTTAAAAATTTCTAAAGCTAAAAGATAATAATTTAAAGCTTTTTCGTTCTCCCCTTTATCCGAATAAATAATTCCTATATTTGAATATTCGTTTGCAATGCCTATTTCGTTTTTTTGTTTTTTAAAAATTTCTAAAGCTTTATTGTAATAATTAATCGATTGATAATAGTTTTTTTGTTCGTAATGCACTAAACCTATATTATTATAACATAACGACATACCGTGTAAATCGTTTAATTTTTCTTTTGTTTCTAAAGTATTATGAAAATATTCTATTGCTTTATCGTAATTCCCTTTCATATAATAAACTACTCCAATTCCGTTGTAACATTTTGATAAAGTCTTAATATCATTAAAATTTATTAATATATTTTTTGATAAATTATAATATTTTAAAGCCTTGTTAAAGTCTCCTTTACTAACATAAATATTTGCTATATTTATAAAACTTTTAGCTTCTCCTGTAGAATCTTTTGTTATTTTATCATATTTTATAGATTTTAAAAAATATTCTATTGCTTTTTTACTGTCGTTTTTATGTTTGTATAAAATTCCCAGATTATTGTAAATTGAGCTGTATAAACTATTATTTTTTAAAAATTTATTATTAATAATTAATGCAGTTTTAATATACTTGTCTGATTTATTGTATTTTAAAAAAATTATATATGCATAACCAATATCAAGATAAGTTTTACATAACAATTTTTTGTTATTAATTTGGTTTGCTATTTTTAAACCTTTGTTATAATAAAAAAAACAAGAATCATTTCTTGTTTTTAAATAAATATCGCCTAACTTAGACAAAGCCTTAATAGTATTTGTATCTGTTTTGTTATAAGATATAATATTAAGTAAACTATCTTTATTATCGGCTTTTATAAACTGAGAAAATAGTAATAAAAAGAGTATTATACAGCTTTTGTTTTTAATCATAAGTTTATTTTATCGACTATAAATATAATATTATTTTATAATGTATTTTTGCATTACGTATAATAATTTTGCAAAAATTAATATAATGTTATATATTTGAACCTAAACTTAAAAAATAAAATAATATGAAATCAAAATTATTACTAGCAATTATGTTTCTGATAACCTACGGATTATCAGCACAGGTAATTTTTACCGAAAACTTTGATTCTTACACGGCAGGGAGCAAAGTAGCACAATCATCATCAAGTGGAATTTGGACAACTTGGTCAAACTCACCCGGAGGTTCCGAAGATGCTGATGTTTCTTCTACACACTCTGTAAGTCCTAGCAACTCGGCTTACATACAAAACGATAACGATTTAGTTTTGTTATTTAATGATAAAACATCGGGTCGTTATAAAATTGATTTTCAAATGTATATAGAAAATGGAGCTATGGGCTATTTTAATCTTTTACAAGATTTTGCAGGTTCAAACTCGGAATGGGGAATGCAAATTACATTTAACGGAACAGGAGTAACTAAAGTTGATGCAGGAGGCGATAGTATTACAGGTTTTAATTATAATTTCGACCAATGGTATCCGGTTACTTTTATTGTTGATATAGACGATGATTTTGCAACAATGTTTTTTGATGGAAACGAAGTTGTTTCGTGGAAATGGAGCGGAGGTTCTTTCGGAAGCGGAACAGTTAACAAATTAGATGCTGCAGATTTTTATGGTCTTTCGCAAAACGGATACAACTCGGGAATGTATATTGATGATATAAATTTTGAACAAGTTACAGCACCCGATGCTCCAATTAATTTAGCAGCAACATTAAACGGTAACGATATTGATATTAGCTGGACAGCACCATCATCAGGTTCACCCGATTCTTATACTGTTAGTTCAAATGGAGATGTGTTAACGTCAGGTGTTACAAATTTAAATTATACTGATTCAAACCCTTATCCTCAAACATATACTTTTAATGCACGAGCATTTTATAATGGCTTAGGTTATTCGCATTCGTCTAACGATTCAACAGTTACTAAACCCGGAGGAGTAAACAGAAATTATGTTGTTTTTGAAGTTGGAACAGGAACATGGTGTTATTATTGTCCAGGAGCAGCTATGGCTT
>JALSQC010000229.1 GCA_026985625.1 Bacteroidales bacterium
GGAGGCGAAACACGGCAAGATAGAATTATGGAATTTATAGAAATTAATAAAGATATTTATGTTACAGGCTTACGCGAAGGTTGTATGTTTGTTGTAAACAACAAATCAATAAAACTAATAGGTAAAAAAACATGCCGAATATTTAAATATAACAAAAAAACCATAGAGCTATCGGAACATGATAATTTTGATTTTCTTTTAAAAAATAATTAAAAAAATATTATAAACTAAAAATTAAGCCACATTATGAAAAAGATTTTTATAATTTTTCTTGTATTTTTTTTATCGTCAACAAAAGTTTTATTAGCCCAAAACGACACAACAAATAATAATTTACCAAACATTTACATCGATTGCAACGATTGCGATATGGAATATATAAAAAAACATGTCGATTTTGTTAATTATGTCCGCGAACGCCGTGTTGCCGACTTACATATAATTGTTACCAATAGCGAAACAGGTAGCGGAGGAGACAAAATAACTTTGCTTTTTTACGGACAAAATAAATTTGCCGGCAGAAACGACACTTTATGTTTTTCTATAAAGCCAAGCACATCAGACGAATTAATAAAAGAAAAATTTATAAAAATATTAAAATTAGGAATAATTAAATACCTTACAAATACAAGTATAATAGATAATGTATCGGTAAATGTTAAACCAAACGACAAAAATAAAATAACCGAAACCAAAGACCAATGGAATTATTGGGTTTTTAATACTGCTATTTACGGTTGGTATAACGGCGAGAGTTCTTATAAAAATTTTAATTTTTACGATCACATAAGTGCAAAAAAAATAACCGATAAATTTAAATTAGAACTTTACGTAGGAAACTCGTATAACGAATCTCACTATATTTATAATGGCAACGATATTATAGGAAAAACAAATAATTATTGGTTCTCGAACAAAACTGTTTTTAGCATTAATAATCACTGGTCGAGTGGATTTAGCACAGCTTTAACATCGTCAACATATTCAAATTTTTTAATATCAACTAATATTATGCCTGCTGTAGAATACGATGTTTTTCCTTATTCCGAGTCAACAATAAAACAGTTTAGAATAATGTATCGCATTGGTCCTGTTTACAACTCTTACATAGATACTACAGTTTTTAATAAAACCAAAGAATTATTGTTTCGTAACGATTTATTAATAGGATATGCCACAAATAAAAAATGGGGAACAATTGAATTTAAACTTGTAGGCGGAACATATTTACACGATATTTCTTTAAACAGGGTAAGCGTATCAACCGATATATCAATAAATATATTAAAAGGTTTATCAATAAACATATCGGGACAACTATCGTTTATACACGACCAAATATCGTTGTCTAAAGCCGAAACATCACTAGAAAATGTTTTAATAAGAACACAACAACTACCAACAACATTTAATTATTATTCAAACGTAGGTTTATCATATACATTTGGTTCTATATATAATAATATTGTAAATCCAAGGTTTGACGATTAACAAAAATTTTTTTTACTAAATTTACAAAACAATAAAATCCGTTAAAAAATTAACGGATTTTATTTTATTTTAAGTTTAAAATTAAAATAATAATTAATTATTTAGCATAATTTACCGATCTGGTTTCGCGAATAACAGTAATTTTTACTTGTCCGGGATAAGTCATATCGGTTTGTATTTTTTGAGCTATTTCAAACGACAAAGTTTCGGCTTCTTTATCGCTTACGTTTTCACTTCCTACAATAACTCTTAGCTCGCGACCTGCCTGAATTGCATAAGTTTTAAGCACACCGGGATACGATAGAGCAATTGCTTCGAGTTCTTTTAATCGTTTAATATAAGATTCGGTAACCTCACGACGTGCTCCGGGACGTGCTCCCGATATTGCATCGCAAACTTGGACTATGGGAGCAAGTAGTGTGTTCATTTCAATCTCTTCGTGATGTGCTCCTATTGCATTACAAACCTCGGGGCGTTCTTTAAATTTTTCGGCTAATTTCATTCCGTAAAGAGCATGAGGTAATTCGGGTTCTTCGGTAGCAACTTTTCCTATATCGTGTAATAATCCTGCACGTTTGGCAAGTTTAGGATTTAGTCCGAATTCCGATGCCATTATAGCACAAAGGTTTGCTGTTTCTCGCGAGTGTTGTAATAAATTTTGTCCGTAAGACGAACGATATTTCATTCTACCCACCATTTTTATAAGTTCGGGGTGGAGTCCGTGTATTCCCAAATCTATTGTTGTTCGTTTTCCTATTTCTATTATCTCTTCGTCGATTTGTCGTTTTGTTTTTTGAACAATTTCTTCGATACGTGCAGGGTGAATTCTGCCATCGGTTACAAGTTGGTGTAACGATAGTCGTGCAATCTCGCGACGCACAGGGTCGAAACCCGAGAGTATAATAGATTCGGGAGTATCATCTACAATAATTTCTATTCCTGTAGCAGCTTCGAGAGCTCTAATATTTCGCCCTTCTCTACCTATTATTCTACCTTTTACCTCATCGCTATCGATATGGAATACGGTTACCGAATTTTCTATAGCGGCTTCGGTTGCCA
>JALSQC010000230.1 GCA_026985625.1 Bacteroidales bacterium
TAAAGCATTTTATAAATATACAGGCTATACCGAAAATGAAGTTATTGGTAACGAATTTACTTTTTTAATTCACGAGGATTATTTACTGTTAGCGCAAAATAATTTTTTAAAACGCTTAAATAATTTAAAAGTTGACGATAGTTACGAAATTAAAGTAAATACAAAAAAAGGAGTTTTAGATATCTTATTAAATATAAAATATATTAATTATTTAGACGATATTTATTTTATTGGTATTGTAAACGATATAACCGACAAAAATAATCTTAAAAAAGTATTAGAAGCAAATAAAAAAGAATACAATAGACAAAATACTATTCGGAATAACTTTTTAATGAACATATCACACGAGATAAGAACACCGTTAAATTCTATTATAGGTTTTGTAGATTTATTAGCACAAGACAATGTTAAACCCGAAAAAAAAGAAAATTACATAAATATAATTAAAGATGTAACGTTAAAGTTATTGGATATTATTAATGATATAACCGATTTGTCGCGTATAGACGAAAAAACATTAACAATTAGAAAAAATAATTTTAAAATAATTGACCTTTTAAACAATATTAAATTTTTGTATAATAAACAATTATTAGAGAAAAATAATACCGATATAAGCATAATAACAACTTTTGATGAGAAAAATAGAGATATGTTATTATTTTCTGACAAATTTAGAATTAATCAAATATTATCTAATTTAGTTGATAATGCAATAAAATATTCGAAAAAAGGAAATGTAATAATATCATTTGATTGTATAGAGGATAAAATAATTTTTTTAGTAAAAGATCACGGTATAGGAATAAGCAAAGAAAATCAAAAAAATATATTTAATATTTTTACAAAAACATCTTATCAAAAAAAACAAAAAGGAGTTGGATTAGGACTTACATTATCAAAAAAATTAGCTCTTATTTTAGGAGGCGATTTATATGTGGAATCTAAATTAGGAAAAGGTTCGACATTTTATTTATCATTACCTTACGAAGTCGATGATAATAAACAAAATCAATTAATTAAAGGTATAAACAATGATAATGTAGATTTTTCGGATAAAAAAATATTAGTTGTAGAAGACGAGCAATCGAACTATATATTTTTAAACGAAATATTAATAAAAAAAGGAGCCAAAGTTTTTTGGGTAAAAAATGGAAAACAAGGTGTTAAATTTTTTGCCGAAAATAATAAAAATATAGATTTAATATTAATGGATATACGTATGCCGATAATGAACGGAATAAAAGCAACCGAAGAAATACGAAAAATAAGTAAAAAAGTTCCTATAATTGCACAAACAGCCTACGCAATGGAATCGGAAAAAATAAAAAGTTTAGAAGCAGGATGTAACGATTTTGTTGTTAAACCAATAAAAACAAATATTTTATTAAATAAAATAAACAAACTATTATCTTAAAATATTATCTTAAAAATTTAATTCTTTTTTTACATTATTTGTAATTTTACACGATATTAAAAAAAATATGGTATTAAGCGATATAGAAAAAACACAGATAGAGTCTGAATTTAAAAGTATTTTTAAAAATTGTAAAGGTTGTAAAACAACACCAAATAAAAAGCTTATTATTAAAGCTTTTAACCTTGCAAACGATGCACATAAAAATATGCGTCGTCGTTCGGGTGAACCATATATATACCATCCCATTAGTGTAGCAAAAATATGTGTTGAGGAAATAGGTCTGGGAACAAAATCAGTTGTTTGTGCATTACTACACGATGTTGTAGAAGATACCGACTATACAATAGATGATATCAAAAATCTATTTGGACAAAAAATAGCAACAATAATAGACGGGCTAACAAAAATATCGGGAGTTTTTGAGCAAGAATCGCAACAAGCCGAAAATTTTAGAAAAATGTTACTAACTCTATCAGAAGACGTTAGAGTTATACTAATAAAACTTGCCGACCGTTTGCATAATATGCGAACATTAGACTCAATGCCCGAACATAAACAACTAAAAATAGCAAGCGAGACTCTCTCGCTATACGCCCCTTTGGCACATCGTTTAGGACTATATAACATAAAAACAGAGTTAGAAGATTTAAGCCTAAAATATAAGCACCCCATAGTTTATAAAAAAATAAAAGAAAGAGTTATAGAAACCGAAGAAAATAGACAAAAATATATAGAAAAATTTTTAGAACCCGTTAAAGTAAAATTAGACGAAATAAAATTAAAATATAATGTAAAAGGACGTCCAAAATCAATTTATTCAATATGGAATAAAATGAATAATAAACAAGTAGATTTTGACGAAATTTATGACCTGTTTGCAATTAGAATTGTTTTTAAACCACACGGTAGGCTACCCGAAAAAACACAATGTTGGAATATTTACTCACAAATAACCGATATATATCAACCAAATCCAAACAGATTAAGAGATTGGGTTAGCACTCCAAAAGCAAATGGATACGAAGCCCTGCATACAACAGTTATAGGTCCCGGAGGACGCTGGGTCGAGGTGCAAATACGTTCCGAAAGAATGAACGAAATAGCCGAACGAGGATATGCTGCACATTATAAATATAAAGGCGACAAATCGGTGCCCGAAGGCGAACTCGATAATTGGTTACTTAAAATTAGAGATTTGCTTAAAAGCTCCGAATCAAATGCACTTGAGTTTCTCGATAATTTTAAATTAAATTTTTATTCTACCGAAGTTTATGTATTTACACCAAAAGGACAATTAATACGACTACCTAAAAATGCAACAGCACTCGACTTTGCTTACGAGATACATACAAAAATAGGCGATAAAGCAATAGGTGCAAAAATAAATCATAAATTAGAACCTTTAAGCAAAAAATTAAATAGTGGCGATAGGGTAGAAATTCTTACATCGGAAAAACAATTTATAGACCCAAATCGCATAAATTATGTAGTTACGGCAAAAGCAAAAAATGCTTTAAAAAATTTAAATAAAGCAAAAAAAGCAGAGTTTATCGAAAAAGGCAAGAAACTGCTTCAAGAAAGACTTAAAGAGCTAAAACTATCAAATACATCGTTAGCATTTAGAAAACTATTTAATCATTTCGAGGTTAGAACAAAAGATGAACTATATTGTAAAATAGGCAGGGGAGTAATAAAACTCGATAACATTAAAAAAATTGTAAATAAAAAATCAAAAAATAAAATTATACGATATTGGCAATTACAATTTAGTAGAAACTCTAACCGAAAAAAGATTAAAGAAAACCCTGATAAAAATGTAATAAAACAACTAAAACTTTTTGATACATTCGATGGAGCCGATTATATAATAGCAGATTGTTGTCGACCAATACCCGGCGATAAAGTTACAGGAATAATTAAAGACAAAGGCGAAATAGAAATCCATAAAACATCTTGCGATAAATTCGAGGATTTGGCATCAAAATACGGAAACAATATAATTAATGTAACATGGGCAGAACATAAAATTTTATCATTTTTAACAAGTATAGAAATTACGGGAATAGATAAAATAGGATTGCTTAACGATATAACAGGTGTAATATCAAAAGAACTAAACGTAAATATGAGGTCGGTATCGTTCGATGCAACCGACGGAATATTTAAAGGCACTATATACTTATACATTCACAATAAAAAAGATTTAGATAAACTTATTGATAACATAAAAAAAATAAAAGGAGTAAAAACAGTTAAAAGAATAGAATAATTATAAATATATGTAATTTATTGATTATTAATTAAATAAAAAAATATAAACAAATGAAAACAGCACTTATAACAGGAGCAACAAGTGGTATTGGATATGCAACAGCAAAACTTTTTGCCGAAAATAATTTTAATCTTATTTTAACAGGCAGACGAAAAGACAGATTAATCGAATTAAAAAATAATTTAACACAAAAAAGTGTAAAAATAGAGATACTAAATTTTGATATACAAAATAAAACAGAGGTTTATAATGCAATAGATGGTTTGCCTGATGATTTAAAAAAAATAGATATATTGGTAAATAATGCAGGTTTAGCACTAGGATTGTCAAAAATACAAGACGGCGATGAAGCCGACTGGGAGCAAATGATTAACACAAACGTAAAAGGATTACTATATATTACAAAAAAAGTTTCGCAATTAATGATAAAAAATAATAGCGGACATATAGTAAACATAGGTTCAATAGCAGGCAAAGAGGTTTACCCTTTCGGAAATGTATATTGTGCAACAAAACATGCTGTAGATGCCTTAACAAAAGGTATGCGTATAGATTTACTCGAGAATAATATAAAAGTAACATCAATTGACCCGGGAATGGTTAATACTGAGTTCTCTACAGTTCGTTTTCATGGCGATAAACAAAAAGCCGATAATGTTTACAAAGGATTTACTCCATTATATGCCGACGATATTGCCGAAACAATTTTATTTGTTGTAACACGTCCAAAACATGTAAATATTAACGATTTAATAATTATGCCTACAGCTCAAGCAAATGCAACAACTGTTAATAAAAAAAATTAATTAATATTTAATAAAACTATTATATAAAATCTCGTTATTAGTTTGTATATTTATAAAATAAATCCCTTTTAAAAGCGGTGTAGTGTTTATTGTTATTATGTTATTGTTGTAATGTTTATTAATAAAAACTTTTTCGCCCATAACATTATATACATTTATTTTTTTTATATCATTTATATTGTTGCATTCTATTTTTAAAAAATTATTTACAGGATTAGGATAAATATTTAATTTTTTGTATAAATTTTTATTGATATTTGTATTATCGTAATAAAAATCAAACGATTTATTTGTTAATGCAACACCGTTGGTATCTTTAACATTATTAACGGTTAAAGTATAATATCCTGTCGATAAATTAGATACGGTTAAAGAAACTAATCGCTTTTGATATTGATTTCTGCTTGCCGACAAAATACTAATTCCGCCGTTAATCGAGTAATTATTAATGTCTTGCGAAGATATAGGCTCTACCTCGTTTGTAAATAAAATATTTACTGTTGTAGAGTTTAATGCCGAAACATTATTTATATCGAATGTTGCTTTATTTATATCAAAATACGAAGTTAGATAAATTTTATATTCTCCATAATCGAAATTAACAATTCCTCTAATAGTATAACTCGAGTCTAGTTCAGGTGTAAAAGAGTATAATTCGCTATTTTTAATATTACACTCTCCACTTCCGTCGTTTACTTTCCATGTATCGTAACCTGCATTTGTATTTGTGCATATTGCTCCGTTTACTTTTACCAAGACACTCTCATAAGGTTCTGTTACACTATTTGTTGGTATTGTAACAGCTTTTGGAATAGCATTGTTTCCCGAGCAAAAATAATAATTGCTAATATTTTTTATTTCGGTTAAATCGTAAAATTCGGTTACTAAGCCTCTAATAACTATACTATCGCCAATGGTAGGATTTCGCTCTTTGTCGTAAACATAAATACCATTCCATTCGCCTTGTCCGTCTTGTAAAAAATAACCGTCGCCAAAATTTGCAGTAACAATACCCGATGTTGTAACATATTGTCCATTATATGGCGATTGTGTAGTTTGTCCTTGTATATCGTATATTTTTATAATTCCACCGTTGTAAACATCAGGAATAAAAATTTTATAAATAATACTTGTATGACTGTTTATTCCATCGTTTGCAGTAATTTTAAAATATATATTTGAGTTTGCTGTTTGTGGATTTATTTTTCCTACAAAAATATTGTTATTTTCGTTTGTTGTTAATGTGTTTTGTAAACTATAATAACTTGTTCCCCAATTAATATTGGCAGATATAGGATAATTTGTGGAGTGAATTTTTGCATATATTTTTATTGTATCGGTAGGTTTAGGATATTGCGGATAAATATAAATACTGTCGAAAACTATAGGGCTTGGACTTGCTCCGTTCCAAATAAGATTAGCAAATTCGGGATTATCGATAAAAGGATTGCGATTTTTTTGCCATTTAAAAATTTCGTTGTTTCGTCTTATCTCAAAACTATCAGGCGGGTCGGCTATATTCCAAGCTAAAAGAGTAGATAATTTTCCGTGCAAAGGGTTTGGGTATGTATTAACGTAGTCGGCAGGTTCAAGGTCAACCTCGCCGTTTTCGCCTTCGTAGCGTGTAGCCATATAAAATATTATTCGTGCAACATCGCCTTTAACAGCATCGCGTGGTTCCCAAGCATCGCTTGTGTAATAACATTCGGTAGCTTCGGCGTCTTGTGTTCCTGTCGGACAATTATCAAAATCTTTATTACTGCGTGTTGTATTTACCGACATGTCAATTGGTCGCAGGTTATGGCAATCTGTTCCTGTAGGTTGTGTTGTTCCAAAATCGCCATGCGATTTTGCCCATACATGTTCACGATTTAATTGGTTGGCTCCTGTTCCGTAATCGCTTCCATCGGCAGAACGACCTGTGTAAATTAATATTACATTACCGGGTATATTTGGGTCGGCATCGGAATGTAATAAAATTTCTTTTGCTCTGTCATACGAAAATGATGTGTGATTTTTAATTTTTTCGTGTAGTGCAGCTTTTAACTGTATACCACTTAAGCCGTCGGTGCCATTGTAATAACCTACATTTTGTGCCGATAAAAGATTTGTGTAAACTATAATTAATAGTAGTAAATAAATTTTTTTCATATTAGGTGTGTGTTTATTAAATGTAAAAATATAATATTTTTTATAAATATGTATTTTTTGGTTTAATTTAATTTTAAATATTTTTTGATTTTTGTCCCATTTTATAGCCTTTTGTAGCATAAAATAAGATAAATAAGTATGACGGTATAAAAATAAAATAGGCTGTTTGGTTATTAAATATTGTTGTTTCGGATAAGTATCCGTATAGTAACGGAAGTAATGCTCCTCCTGCAATTGCCATAATTAAAAGAGCCGAGCCTGTTTTTGTAAATTTGCCGAGGTTATTAATTGCTAAAGGCCATATTGCAGGCCACATTAACGAGTTTGCAAAACCTAACGATGCTATCATTAAAATAGATGTAAAGGCATTGCTTGATAATATTGCAACTGTAGAGAAAATTATTCCTAAAATTGCAAAATATTTTAAGACATTTTCTTGCGAAATGTATTTTGGTATTGTTATAATACCAAATAAGTAACCGATAATCATTGCAAAAAGTGTGTATGACGAAAAGAATTTTGCCTCGGCAAATTTAAATCCAAGGTATTTTCCGTAATTTATTAATGTGTCAACAGCTAAAACCTCGACTCCAACGTATAGAAATAATGTAATAACTCCTAAAATAAGATATGGGAATTGAAAAATATTTGTTTTTTGTGTTTGTTTGTCGTTAGATGTATCATCTTCGTTTTTTATGTCGGGCAAGTTTGTGTAAATAATAATAATTGCTAATATTATTAACGATATTGCTATAATTATATACGGTGTAATTACCTTGTGTGATAGTTTGTTAAGTTCTATTATTTTGTTGGTGTTATCGATTGTTTCGATTTTTTCTTTTATTTTGTCTATCCCGTTAAGGACAATTGTTCCTAAAATTATTGGGCTTATAATGCCTGCAAGTTTATTGGCAAGTCCCATAATACTTATTCGTTTTGCCGCACTCTCGATGGGTCCTAATATTGTTACGTATGGATTTGATGCTGTTTGTAATAGCGATAATCCTGTTCCTTGAACAAAAAGTCCGAGTAAGAAAAGTTGATAAGTTCTGCTTATTGCTGCAGGAATAAAAATTAATGCTCCTATTGCCATAATTGCTAATCCTAACGACATTCCTCGTTTATAGCCTGTAAGTTTTAATATTTTTGACGATGGTATTGCCATTACAAAGTATGAAATGTAAAAAGCAAAAGTTACAAAATACGATTCTAATGTTGTAAGTTGGCAACTAATTTTAAGGTAGGGTATAAGTGTTGCATTTAGCCAAGTTATAAATCCAAAAACAAAAAATAATGCTCCTATTATTATTATTGATAAGTTGTAATTTTTTTTCATAAAAAGATAAATAATTTATATTAGTAAAGATATCCAATTGTAATGTATAATCCTGATTTTCCGTCGTTTGCAGATTTTGCCATTCCGTAATCAACTGATACAACAAAGTTTTGATTTAGAGCAATTTTTAGTCCCATTCCGTAGCTTATATGCAGGTTTTCGTTATTACTGATTTCGGTAGCAGGTATTTTTGATTTATCGAATTTGTATTCGCTTGTAGTTGTTCCTAAATCTACAAAAGGGTTTAAGGCAAAATATACGTTTTGTTTTTTTATAATTGTTTGTAAAATTTTCCAACGAAATTCAAAATTTCCATAAGCAAAATCGTCGCTAATAATACGGTTTAATAAAATTCCTCGAATTGTTCTGGCTCCTCCAAGTCCGTCGCGGGTAATATCGGTATTAAAAACAAACGGAAGCATATAAAATGGTATTTCGCCGTATATTTTTGGTTGGTAACTTAATCGGTATGCAAAACTTAAAATATCTTTTTTTATGGTAAAATATTGACGGTGTGTAATTGCTAATTTTGCAAATGAGTATGAGCTGCCAAGAAATTTGTTTGACGATATTAAAAGAATCTCTGACCATATTCCATGCATTGGGTTAGCTTCTTTGTCGCGTGTGTCGTAAATTAGTCCTAATTTTATAAGATTTGCTATTCCTCCGTTTTTTTGGTCTTGTTTAATTGCTCCCCATTCAATGTAATTATCATATAGCCCGTTTACGGGTGGTAATTTTTTGTCATCATCTAAATTAGAGTTTAGTTTTGTTGTGTCGATTGATGCTATTTTTACGTTGTAATATGCAAATCCAAACATATAACGCATATTTTTTATAAAGAATTTATGTTGTATGTCGAGTTTTATACGTGCAAAACGTCTGTCGTATCTATAGTATAATCGCGAACGGTATAGTGTGTTATCGGGCGAATCATCTTCGTAAACGGGAAAGTAATTTGATTTGGCTCCGTTAAATCCGTAAAATCCTATGGCTTTGTTTGTAAGGTAACTTGCCTCGAACATAAGTCTTGTTTTGGGAATAAGGTATTCCGAATCGTATTTTATTTGATTTATTCCGCTTCCTTTGGTTGTTCTCGACCATTCTAAATAAATAGAATGATGGTATTTAGGGTAATCTTTTCCGTTGCCGTAATTATACAGGTTTATTAATCCTCCGTATTTAAATCCTAAGTCGGTATCGTATGCTATTGCGGGAACTGCACCAAAAGTCCATCCGCTTTTTTTTATTTCTTTTTTTGTAGTATCTGTTTGCGAAAATATTATTGATGGTATAAAAATAAACAATAGTAAATAATATTTCATAGTTTAATTATTTTTTTGTTTTCATAAATACTTTGTCAAATATAAGTAATAGTATTGCGGTAGCAATTCCTATAGACGAAAATATTATCCAGATATTAGATGGGTGATATTTGTCCCACAGGTAATTGTTTAGTTCTACGGGTGTTTTGTGTAATATTTTACAACCTGCATTAAATAAGTCGGTTTTTGTAAATGATGTCGAAAAATCGGGGAATTTATGGTTTAAGCTTAATAATTCTGTTCGTAAAATATTTATTTTGTCTGATATTGAGCTATATACATTTCCTGATAATATTCCTGCAAAAAAGTTTCCTCCGGCAACAGGTAAGAAAGATGCTCCCATATACAGGGCGACTTTATCTTTTGGTGCTATTCGTCCTATGTATTCGGTAATTTTTGGCGAGCTTGACATTTCGCCAACAGCAAATATAAAAATCATTATAAGTAGGTAAAAAGGGTTTTGTGTTGCAAAGCTTAATCCTATTCCGAAAGATGCTACAAATATACCTGATATCATTGCATTTAACGGTTTTAGTTTCATTACAATTGCCGATATTGCTATTTGAAAAATAATTATATACATTGCATCTATGTTTGTTAGTATTTCTGCCTCTATAGTATGGTGTTCGGTTCCTATGTTTTGTGCCAGCCAAGGCCATATTTCGTATATTTTGTTGTATAGTGTTGTTGTGTCTATCCATTGGTCTATAAAAACGGGTAGGGTATAGAATAGTTGGTTATACATAGTCCAGAAACCTATTATTAATATCAGAAATATTAAAAATTTTATGTCTTTTAGTGCTTCAAAAACGTTTTTTAACGATTTTTTTATTGTATCGATAAATTTTTCTTGTGTTTTTTCTTGTTCCGGTTCTTTATAAAAAAATATAACTAATATAAAGTTTAATGATATTATTATTGCCGACATAATAAATACTAATAACCATGAGTGAGCTCGTAGTTTTGATGTAAATAATGGTCCTATAAATGCTCCAAAGTTTACCATCATATAAAATATTCCGAATCCTATTGATGAATTTTGTTTGTTTGTTGTTTT
>JALSQC010000231.1 GCA_026985625.1 Bacteroidales bacterium
AGCCGGAACAAAATATAGAGGACAATTTGAGGAAAGAATAAAAGCTCTTTTAAACGAGGTTAAAAATAATGATAATATAATTTTATTTATAGACGAGATACATACTATTGTTGGAGCCGGTGGTGCCAGTGGCTCGTTAGATGCTGCTAATATGCTAAAACCTGCTTTGGCAAGAGGCGAGATTCAATGCATAGGAGCTACAACTCTTAACGAATATAGGCAACATATAGAAAAAGACGGTGCTCTGGAACGCAGGTTTCAAAAGGTTATGGTTGATGCAACATCGCCCGAAGAAACTATTGAAATATTAAATAATATAAAAGAACGATACGAAGAACATCATAATGTAGAATATACCGATAGTGCAATAGAAGCATGCGTTACGCTTACAAACAGGTATATCAGCGACAGGCATTTACCCGATAAGGCTATAGATGCTTTAGATGAGTCGGGTGCAAGAGTGCATATAACTAATATTAATGTACCAAAAATTATTGAGGAACTTGAAAAAAAAATTAGTGCTGTAGAAAAAGAAAAATTAGATGCTGTAAACGAACAAAATTTTGAAAAAGCTGCTGTTTTGCGTAATGAGGAACGAAATTTATTAAGTAAATTAAAAAGCGAAAATAAAAAATGGGAACAAAGTTTAATTGAAAATAAAATAAAAGTTACCGAAGAAAATGTTGCCGATGTAATAGCAATGATGACAGGAATACCTGTTAAACGTGTGGCTCAAGCCGAAGGCGAAAAGCTTTTAAAATTATACGACAAGATTAAAGAATATATTATAGGACAAGACGATGCTATTAAAAAAATTGTAAAAGCAATACAAAGAAACAGAGCCGGTTTAAAAAATCCGAATAAACCAATAGGAACTTTTGTTTTTCTTGGTCCTACGGGTGTGGGAAAAACACAACTTGCAAAAGTATTAGCCGAATATATATACGATAATAAAGATGCTCTTATTAGAGTTGATATGAGCGAGTATATGGAAAAATTCGCCGTATCGAGATTAATTGGTGCTCCTCCCGGATATGTAGGATACGAAGAGGGAGGACAATTATCGGAAAAAGTAAGACGCAAGCCTTATTCGGTTGTTCTTTTAGACGAAATAGAAAAAGCTCACCCCGATGTTTTTCATATATTATTACAAGTTCTTGACGAGGGAATATTAACAGATAGTTTAGGGCGAAAAATAGATTTTAAAAATACAATAATAATAATGACATCAAATGTGGGTAGCCGTCAATTAATGGATTATGGAAAAGGTGTTGGCTTTAATACTAAAGCTAAAGAGTCGTCGCAATATAAACAATCAAAAAGTATTATAGAAAATGCCTTGAAAAAAACATTTGCTCCAGAGTTCTTAAATAGAATAGATGATGTTATACTTTTTAATCAATTAACAAAAGAACATATTGCAAAAATAATTAATATCGAGTTAAAAAGTTTATTTAAACGTATTTACGACTTGGGATATAAAATAAAATTGTCAACTGCAGCCAAAAATTATCTTATAGATAAGGGTTACGACCCTAAATTTGGAGCAAGACCTCTAAAACGAGCATTGCAAAAATATCTTGAGGATCCAATGGCCGAAGCAATTATTACAGCAAATACAAAAAAAATTAATACTATAAGTATAGGATATTCTAAACGAAAAGACGAGCTTACAATAAAATTAATTTAAAAATAAAAAATCAAGCCGAAATTATAAATCCGACTTGATTTTAAGATCTTAATTTATTAAAATTGTGCTTATTTTTGAAAGTGCCTAATTATTTTTTATATAATTTTATACTATAAATTTCATATTGTCTTGGGTTGTTACTTTTTCGCAATAATGGCATTTTAATGATATTTTTCGTTCTTTTGAAACAATAATATCAAATTTTTGTAATACATTTTGATGGTTTGTAATACATTTTGGATTAACACATTTTACAATACCTTTAACTTTTTTTGGAATCTCGATATTTCGTTTCTCTACAACTAAATAATTTTTAATTATATTTAATCGAGCTTCGGGCGATACTAATGCAATTTTATTTATATCCTCGTCTTTAAAAAAGTATTCGGATATTTTTATTATTGCTTTTTTTCCAAGTTTTTTACTATCGAGATTTGTGCCAAAAGTTATTTGTGTTTTTATGTTTTTAAGGTCTAATATTTTAATAACTTTAAATAAACTGTTTGCCGATATATGGTCTATTACCGTTCCGTTTACAATTGCCGAAACTTTTAATTTTATATTTTCTTTATTCATATCTTTTTATTTTTTTATAAATTATTTTAAATCTAAAATTGAGCATATAATTGCTTGTCGGGTGTAAACACCGTTAAGGGCTTGTGTAAAATAATAAGCTTTATTGTTGTTATCAACCTCAACATCAATCTCGTTTACACGGGGCAGAGGGTGTAGTATTTTAAGATTTTCTTTTGTATTTTTAAGCATATTGTTTTTAAGTATATATGTATTTTTTACTTTTTCGTATTCTATGGGGTCAGAGAATCTTTCGCGTTGGACTCTAGTCATATAC
>JALSQC010000232.1 GCA_026985625.1 Bacteroidales bacterium
TTCTCAACGGCAGGCTGTAATCCTGTAATAACAAAATTACCATTTGCATTTGTTGCTAATCTGTTTGCAACTAAAATTGCACTTAATCCCGACGAGTCGCAGTAACGGCATTTTGATAAATCAAGAAGTATGTTTTTTTCGCCGTTTCCTGCAATTAACACAAGCTCTGATTTTAAAGAAGGGGCAATGTTTGTATCAAGTTTTTCGACTAAAACTTTTACTAATGTAAATCCGTCTTCTTTTTTTATGTTAAAATCCATAATGATATAATTTTATAGAATTATTTTTTTTCTTTTTTCTTTTTTTTGTCGTCGGCATCCATTTTTTCTTTTAGTTCTTGCAATGCACTAACATCACCCAAAGTAGTTTTTTCTATTTTAGATTGATTAGATTTTAGAGCACGTTTAGTAGATTTTGATTTCTTTTGATTTTCATCTTCTTTTTTGTCTTCAAAAATTCTACTATGCGAAAGAATTATTTTTTTGCCTTCTTTATTAAAATCTATAACTTTAAATTCTAACTTATCGTCAACTTTAACTTCCGATTTATCTTCTTTAACAAGATGTTTTGGTGTAACAAAGCCTTCGACTCCATAAGGTAATGCAATAATAGCACCTTTTTCGGTAATATTAATAACAGTTCCTTCGTGTATTGTTCCTATTGCAAATAAATCTTCGAACACGTCCCAAGGATTTTCTTCGAGTTGTTTGTGTCCTAAACTTAATTTGCGATTTTCTTTATCGATATCTAAAACAACAACTTCTAATTCGGCTCCAATTGTTGTAAATTCTGCCGGATGTTTTATTTTTTTAGTCCACGATAAATCAGATATATGTATAAGTCCGTCAACACCTTCTTCTAACTCAACAAAAACACCAAAGTTTGTAAAGTTTTTAACTATAGCTTTATGTTTAGAATTTATTGCATATTTTTCTTCTACTTTTTCCCATGGATCGGGTTTAAGTTGTTTTATTCCAAGCGACATTTTACGTTCTTCTTTGTCTAAGGTTAAAATTTGAGCTTCTACCTCGTCGCCTACTTTTAAAAATTCTTGAGCTGTTCGTAGGTGTTGCGACCATGACATTTCCGAAACGTGTATTAGACCTTCGATGCCGGGTGCTATTTCTATAAAAGCTCCATAGTCGGTAATAACAACAACTTTACCTTTAACAACATCGCCTACTTTAATGTTTTCGTCAAGCGAGTCCCAAGGATGAGGTGTTAATTGTTTTAAGCCTAAGGCTATTCGTTTTTTCTCGTCGTCGAAATCTAAAATTACTACGTTTATTTTTTCGTCTAATTTAACAATTTCTTCGGGGTGATTAATTCTACCCCATGACAGGTCGGTAATATGAATTAGTCCGTCAACACCGCCTAAGTCAACAAATACTCCGTAAGATGTAATGTTTTTAACTGTTCCTTCGATAACTTGTCCTTTATCGAGTTTAGATATTATTTCGGCTTTTTGTTGTTCTATTTCGGCTTCGATAAGGGCTTTATGCGAAACTACAACGTTTTTAAATTCTTGATTTATTTTTACAACTTTAAATTCTAAAGTCTTATCAACGTAAGCATCGTAATCTCTAATAGGTTTAACATCTATTTGCGAGCCCGGTAAGAATGCTTCAATTCCAAATACATCTACTATCATACCGCCTTTTGTTCGGCATTTAATATATCCTTTTATTATTTCTTGTTTTTCAAGAGCTTCGTTAACTCTATCCCAAGAACGTAACGAACGTGCTTTTTTATGAGATATAATTAATTTGCCGTCGTGGTCTTCTTTTGTTTCTACAAGAACTTCTACTTTGTCACCAACTTTATAATCCGGATTATATCTAAATTCGTTAGCGTTAATAACTCCTTCGGATTTATAGCCAATGTTAATAATAAATTCTCTTTTTGATATAGAAACTATTGTTCCTTCTACAACTTGGTTATCTTCAATTGTAGAAAGTGTTTTTGTGTATTTTTCGGTAAGGTCTGATTTTTCGTTTGACGAGTATGAATCTAAACCTTCGTTTTCAAACGAGTCCCAGTCAAATTCCTCTGGTTTTACGTTTTGATTAATAATAGTTTCTTTAGGTTTAACTTCCTCGGTTGTTTTTTCGGAAGTTGTGTTTTGATTGGTCTCGGTGCTTTTAATGTCTTCTGTAACGACATCTTTAATAACACCTTCTTTTTGATTTGTCATTAAATTTTTTTAAAGGTTAAACAATATATTAATTAGTCACGGGCTGCAAAATTAATATTAAAATATTATTAATAAAATTTTTTGTGTAATTTTATTACAGATAACTTATTAAAAATAAAAAAATAAAGTTATTGTATAATTAGCCGCTTACTCAACAGTAGCTTATCATCGGAAGTGGCAATAACGATATAAGTCCCTGCCGGTAACCGATTATACGGGTCAACGGCTACAAGGGTACTGCCGTTATTGTCGGAAATAATTACCTTGGAATATAGTTGCTGTCCTATTACATTTTTAACAACTACTAATATTTCTTGGTTTTCTGGCATTCCTGTAATATCTAA
>JALSQC010000233.1 GCA_026985625.1 Bacteroidales bacterium
TGATAGTCGTCGGGAAAAAGAGGACGTAATGCACGGTCTATTAATCTTGATATTAGTATTTCGTAATCTGATGGACGACCTTCGCGTTTTAAAAATCCTCCCGGAAATTTTCCTACCGATGCGTATTTTTCTTTATACTCGCAAGATAGGGGCATAAAATCTACGTCTTCTTTTGCTTCGCTTGCCGAAACAACTGTGGCTAGTAACATGGTTTTTCCCATTTTAACAATAACGGAACCATGTGCTTGTTTTGCTAATTTACCTGTAGAGATTTCAATTTCTCTACCGTCGTGTAATTTAAATGTTTTTTTTAATTCTTTGTACATATTTTTATTTTAATTATTCAAAAAAAGGCAATATAAAATTGCCTTTTTTATTATTTTCTTAGACCTAATTCTTTAATTAAGTTTCGATATCTTTCGATATCTTTGGTTTTTAAATAATTAAGTAGCTTGCGGCGTTTTCCTACCATTTTTACTAATGCATTTTGTGTGCTAAAATCTTTTTTGTTTGATTTTAGGTGTTCTGTTAAGTGCGAAATACGGTATGAAAATAAAGCTACTTGCGATTCTACTGAACCTGTATCTTTATTAGACTTCCCGTATTTTGAAAAAAGCTCTTGCTTTTTAGATGCGTCTAAATAATTTTTCATTTTTTAATTTTTAAGATGTTTTTTAATAAATTAAGCGGCAAAGTTAATCTTTTTTTTATTAAAACAAATTATATTACAATAATTAATTTTTTATAACATCAATCCATTTGCCTTTTATTTTTGCATTTATTTCGCCATTATACATAAGTTCGCAATTAACTGCTGGTAAGTAATAGTGTCCGCTGTAACTTGCATTTAAGAAAAATTTAAATCGTTTTGTTGTTCCGGGATTTAAATCAAAGAAAGAGTAAATTCTATCGTCTCTAATATCGGAATAATCGGGTGTATCGTAGTTTGAGTTATCAACTTGTTCGTCAAAAATTCTTGAGTTTAATATTTCCCAACCCGATGGAAAAACTTGTGATAGTGCAATGTTGTTATAATATTTATTTGTAGGGTTGTTAACTGATACTATTACAGCAAAATCGGTTCCTTGTTCAATGTTTTCGGGGTTTATTAACGAGCCGTCTATGCCTACATATTGAACGTTTAAATTAATATTATTTGATGCGTCTGTTTCGTTTCCTATATCGGGAATACCTGTAAGTGCAAGTTTTGTAAATATAATTCCGGTTGAATTGTTTATTACGGTAAGGTTTTGTTCTGTTAATGTTTTAACGGGTATGTTTACTTTGTAAACAGGTTTATGGGTGTTTATTTTTATAGTTTTTCCGTTTTGCAGTTTATATGAGAAATTTAAATTTGCCGAGCTTATATTTTTTTCGACATATCCCGACATTGCTATTAACGAGTATGCTATTGTTTGTGTGCTTAGCCAGTCGTCAGACGATAATTTGTCTGATATTTCTTTAAGAATTGTGTATGCTTGTTTCTTTTTGTTTAGCAGTGTAAGTGTTTCTAATATCATTGCTTTGTCGCGTGTAATTGATCCGTAAGTGTAATACATTCCTACATATTTATTTGTATTTGCCGACAGGTTCATTACAAGATTATTGGCAACTCTTGTTTTGCCTATAATTGCATAAGCTGCTGCTAATCGCCATTTGGCTGTTGCCGACAGATGTTTTGTTTGTTTTAAGCGGTTCATTGCCGATATGTTTGGTGTATTGTTTAGTGCTAATGTGTATAAACGGTATGCTTGTATTATTTGTGATGACGGTCCGTCGTTAATCCATTTTTTTGCTTTAAGGTTTTGATATTTTTTCCATTTGTTCATAAAGTTTTTGGATACTGTGTATCCTTTATTTTTTGCTTCGATTAAGAAATGTCCTGCATAGTTTGTTCCCCATTCGGATACGTTTTGGCTGTTAGGCCAATATCCTAATCCTCCGTTTGATATTTGAAATGCTATTAATCGCGAAATGGCATTTTTTACATTTGTTTCTATTTTATCTTTTTGTTCTTGGTTTAGCTCCATTAGTTTATTTAGGTATAGTTGAGGAAATGCCGACGATGTTGTTTGTTCGACGCAGCCGTAAGGATAGCTAATTAAATAATTTAGTCGTTTTTCGAGATTTAGTGGAGGTATTGATGAAACTTCAAGAGTTATTTTATTTGTTCCTTTTATTCCTATTGGTGTAAATGGTGTTTTCCATTGCGATTTGCTTTCGATAATATTTGATATTACATCGGTAGTTTTTGTATTGGGATTTTTTACGTTTAGTTCTATATCGTATGTTGTTTTTTTATTGCCTGAGCTTGCAATAATATGCACTTTTGCTATTCCTGTTTTTGTTTTTGTTTTTAGTGTAAAGAATTCGGTTTTTTCGTTGGGTTTGTCAAAGTTTATTGTTTTTGTTTTTTTGTCTGCAATGTAAACAAGGTTATTTGTTTGTATTGATAGTTTTACGGTTTTTATGTTTTTTTCCATAGCAAATACCGAAACGGGTAAACTAACTGTTTCGTTTGGGCTT
>JALSQC010000234.1 GCA_026985625.1 Bacteroidales bacterium
TAATTTCTATATCGCCTGTGGGTATTTTTGGATTTTTTGATTGTCGTTCTACTACTTTTCCTTGTACTTGTATGACATATTCTCTACCTAATGTTTTTATTTTATCTATTATTTCTTTGTTTGTAATTTCGGTTTCTGCTGTAATTTGGGTTATTCCGTATCTGTCACGGATATCTATCCAAATCATTTTTCCTTTGTCTCTAATTTTTTGAATCCATCCACTAATAGTTACGTCTTGGCCAATATTTTTTATATTTAATTCGCCACACGTATGAGTTCTATACATATATGATTTTTTTATAAGGTTTGTGCTTCTTCTACTTCTTCGTATCCCTCGATTACATCGCCTACTTTAATATCGTTATAGTTTTCGATATTTAGTCCACACTCGTAACCTGCCGATACTTCTTTAACATCGTCTTTAAATCGTTTTAAAGAGCCTAATTTGCCATCGTAAATTACTATTCCTTCGCGTATAATTCTAACTTTTGTATTTCGTTTTATTTTTCCTTCTTTTACTATACAACCGGCAATTGTTCCAACTTTTGATATTTTAAATGTTTCGCGTATTTCGAGTGTGCAAACAATTTTTTCTTTTATAATTGGTTTAAGCATTCCTTGTATAGCTAGTTTTACTTCGTCTATTATATCGTATATAATTGAGTTAATACGAATTTCTACGCCTAATTTTTCGGCAAGTTTTCTGGCTTGCATCGATGCTCTTACTTGAAAGCCTACAATTATTGCGTCTGATGCGTCGGCAAGTAATACGTCTGATTCTGATATTTGTCCTACTGCTTTATGTAATATTTTTATTTGTATTGTTTCTATTGATAATTTTTGCAGTGCATCTGATAGGGCTTCTATTGAGCCGTCAACGTCTCCTTTAACAATAATATTTAGTTCTTGGAAATCGCCAAGGGCAATACGTCGTCCTATTTCGTCCAGTGTAAGATGTTTTTGTGTTCTAAGATTTTGTTCGCGTTGTAGTTGTTGTCTTTTGGTTGTAATTTCTTTTGCTTTTTTGTCGCTATCTACAACATTAAATTCGTCGCCTGCTTGTGGTGCTCCGTTTAAACCTAAAATAGTTGCGGGTGTTGCCGGTGGCACTTCTTCTATTTTTTGGTTTCTTTCGTTAAACATTGCTTTTATATGGCCGTAATTTGTTCCTGCAATAATTAAGTCTCCTACTTTTAATGTTCCGCCTTGTATTAATAGTGTTGCTACGTATCCTCTACCTTTATCGAGCATTGACTCGAGTACTGTTCCGTGTGCTTTTTTATTTGGGTTTGCTTTTAGTTCTAATAGTTCGGCTTCGAGCAATACTTTTTCGAGTAGTTCGTCGATATTGATTCCGTTTTTTGCTGATATTTCTTGTGATTGATATTTTCCTCCCCAGTCTTCTACAAGGTAGTTCATATTTGCTAATTCTTCTTTTATTTTTTCGGGGTTTGCTGCCGGTTTATCTATTTTGTTTATTGCAAATATAATTGGGACTCCTGCTGCTGCTGCGTGGTTTATTGCTTCGACTGTTTGAGGCATAACACCATCGTCGGCTGCTATTACAATTATAGCTATGTCTGTAATTTTTGCTCCTCGTGCACGCATTGCTGTAAATGCTTCGTGTCCGGGGGTATCTAAAAATGTTATTTTTTCGCCTGTTTTAAGTTGTATGCTATATGCTCCTATATGTTGTGTTATTCCTCCTGCTTCGCCTGCAACTACATTTGTGTTACGAATAAAGTCCAAAAGTTTTGTTTTTCCGTGATCGACATGTCCCATTACGGTAACAATAGGTGGTCGAGGTAACAAATCTTCTTCTTTGTCTTCTTCGACTTGTATTGATTCTTGTATTTCGGCTCCAATAAAGTTTACTTTGTATCCAAATTCGTCGGCTACTATTGATATTGTTTCGGCATCGAGACGTTGATTTATTGATACGAATAATCCAAGGTTCATACATGTTGATATTACATCGGTAACGGGGATGTTCATCATAGATGCCAATTCGTTTGCTGTTACAAATTCCGACACTTTTAATATTTCTTTTTCTTTTTGTAGTTTTTCTTCTTCGGCAACAATTTTTTCTCTATCGGCTAAACGTTTTTCTCTACGGTGTTTAATTCCTTTATTTTTTTGTTTAGATGTTAGTTTTGCGTATGTTTCGCGAATTTGTTTTTGTATATCTTCTTCGTTAATTTCGGGTTTTGTAGCTTTTTTATTTTTAGAGAATTTACCTTTTACATGTTTGTTTTTTTTGTTTTTATCGGGTGTCTGTTTGTCTTTATTATCGGTATTTGGTTTTCTTATTCGTTTACGTTTTTTGGTTTTTTTATCGGTATCTTTAGATGTTGCTATAGGTTTTTTTTCTTTTGGCTTTGGTTCTTTTATTTCTATTTTCCCTACAACTTTTGGTCCGTCTAATTTTGTATATACTGTTTCGATAAAATTTTCGTCGGTTTGTTTTTTTATTGTTTCGTCTTTTGTTGTTTCTTTTTGTTCTTTTATTTCTGTTTCTTTTATTTCTGTTTTTTTTGTTTTTTCTTTTGCTTTTCGTTCAGCTTTTTCTTTTTCTTTTTCGGCTTTTGTTTTTTTTGCAGGTCGTGTTTTTGAGTTTATTTTATCTAAATTTATTTTTCCTACAATTTTAATTTCATCTTCTTTTTTTGTTGTTTTATCGTCTTTAATTTGTTTTTTTTCGGGTTTTGGGTCTTCTTCTTTTATTTCGTTGTCGGTATTTATAGGTTTGTCTTCGGGTTCGGGTTCAGTCTTTTTTTGGGGTTTTTGTTTTTTATCAAGGTCTATTTTCCCTATTATTTTAGGTGTTTTTATGGAAGAAGTGTCCTGTTTTTCTTCTGCAATATTTGTATCGTAGATTTCTTTATTATCTTGTTTTTTGTCAATATTATCATCTAAATCGTCTATAGATATTGATTCTTTCTCAATAACTTTTTTTGCAAGTTCTTCTGATTTTTGTTTAATTGTAATATCTGTGCTATATTCTTTTGCAAGAATATCATAGACATTATCGTCAATTTTTGTATTCGGAGTAATTTTATCACCGAGATTAATTTCTTTGCTTTTTAAGAATTCAATAATGGTTGATGTTCCTACATTAAATTCTTTTGCTACTTTGCTTAGTCTTTTTGCCATATCAGACAGTATCAGTTAATTTTAAGTAAATAAAATAAATTTTTTTTTATTCAAACTCTTCTTTTAAAATATCAATTACTTCGATTATTGTTTCTCTTTCAAGGTCGGTCATTTTTTCTAATTCGTCAACATCTTTTTCGAGTACGCTTTTTGCCGTATCAAATCCTACGTTTTTAAATTGGTCTATAACCCATTCTTCTATTTCGGGTGTAAATTCATATAAATCTACATCATAATCGTCATCGTCGTCGTTTTCGCGATATACATCTATTTCGTAACCTGTTAGTTTTCCTGCTAATTTAATATTTAAACCGTTTTTTCCTATTGCTAACGATACTTGGTCGGGGGCTAAGTATACATCGGCTTTTTTATTTTCTTCGTCTATATTTATTGATGATATTTTTGCAGGGCTTAATGCTCTTGTTATATAAAGCTTGGTGTTTGTGCTGTAGTTTATTACGTCTATATTTTCGTTTCTAAGTTCTCTAACTATTCCGTGTATTCTGGAGCCTTTCATTCCTACGCAGGCTCCAACGGGGTCGATTCTTTCGTCGTATGATTCTACTGCTACTTTTGCTCTTTCGCCGGGTACACGAACAATTTTTTTTATTGTAATTAGTCCGTCAAATATTTCGGGAACTTCGAGTTCAAAAAGTCTTTCGAGAAAGTATGGCGATGTTCGTGATAGTTTAATTATAGGGTTATTATTTTTTAGTTCTACTTCTTTAACAACGGCTCTAAGGTTATCTCCTTTGCGGTAATAGTCTGATGGTATTTGTTCTTGTTTTGGAAGTATTAGTTCGTTTCCGTCGTCGTCTATTATTAATATTTCTTTTTTCCATACTTGATAAACTTCACCGGTTACTATTTCGCCTATTCTGTCTTTGTATTTAATGTATATGTTGTCTTTTTCGAGGTCTGATATTTTTGCATTTAGTGTTTGTCTTAATGCTAGTATTGCTCTTCGTCCAAAATCTGAGAATTTTACTTCTTCGGTAACTTCCTCGCCTATTTCGTAGTCTTCTTCTATTTTTTTTGCATCGCTAAGTTTTATTTGTGTATTTTCGTCGGTAAAATCTTCGTCGGCAACAACTTCGCGATTACGCCAAATTTCAAAGTCTCCTTTATCAATATTTATAATAACATCAAAGATATCGTTAGCTTCGTCGCCAAATTTTTTGTTTAATACGCTTTTAAATGCATCTTCGACAACTCGCATCATTGTTGCTCTATCAATGTTTTTTAGTTCTTTAAATTCCGAAAATGTTTCGTATAAATTTATATTATTCATTTTTTTATAAATTTTATTTAAATAATATTTTAACTTTTGTTGATTTTATATTGTCTATTTCTAATTTGTGTGTTATTTTTTCTGTTTGTTTTTTTTTATGTCCTTCTTTTTTAATTTTTTTTGTTTCGTCTATTGTTATTTCGTTATTATTTATTGCTGTTAAAATTCCTTTTATTTTTTCGTTGTTTGTTGTCAATATTTCTACTTCTTTGTTTATGTTTTTTTTATATTGCTCAATTACTTTAAATGGTTTGTCTAAACCGGGTGACGATACGTAAAGTTCAAAGTCTTCTTTTTCTCTGTCTAAGTTATTTTCTATATGTTTGCTTATTTCTATGCATTTTTCTATACTTATTCCTTTAAAATTATCTACAAAAACCTCTATCTTGTTTAATTTATTTATTTTTATATCAACTAAAAAATCATCTGTTGATAATTTTTCAAGTACTATTTCTTTTATCTTTTTTTCGTCTATCATTTTTTAATAAAATAGGGGACATTGTCCCCTAATTATCTTTTCTCCTCAAAATCACTGCAAATTTATATAAACTTATTAATATTTACAATATTATTTTGTAATATTTTTGCAATAACAGTTATTGTTTTATTATTTTTTTAATAATTGTTCCTTTATCTGTTCTTAATTTTATAAAATATATGCCTTTTTGCAGATTTGTTGTATTGTATATTAGTAAATTGTTTTTGTCTTTTTTTATAGGTATATCCATCATTTGCCTGTAAATATTAAATATAGAGCAATTGTATATTTTTAATTTACTGCTTTTTATTTGTAAATAATTTTTTGCAGGATTTGGATATATTTTTATGTTGTCGGTATTATGATTATTTATTCCTGTTTTATAAATTGTTTGTGTTGTTGTATCGCTTCCGCAGAAATTATATGCTATTAGTGTTAATTTAACGGAGTCTGCACTTATTGTGTAAACGGGGTTTGGTATTGTATATGTTGTTCCGTCGCTAAAAATATATTTAACGCTATCGGCATTATACGATGTGTCGGTAAATGATATTTGATTTCCGTTGTAAGTATAATCTGCTCCGGCTAAAGGATTGTCACAAATTATAAAATTATCGAGAGCTAATCCCGAATTATTGGTTCCCGAAATATATTTTATTCTGAATTGTATATCTGATTTTCCTATAAGTGTTGGTAGTTTTTGATAAACGGTTTTCCAATTTCCCGACGAACCAATCCACATATATCCCGAACTATACCAGTTTGTATCTATTGTTGCCGATACTCCCATAACTTGCCACGAATTACCTGTATCAATTGTTGATTCTAACTGTCCTCCCGAGGGTGATAATGTTTCGCTCCAAATATCTAATTTAATTTTTGGATTTTTAAGGTTTGAAAAATCAAAACAATTTGCATATAAATATGATTGTTCCGGGTTATTACTGTATCCCGAAAGGTTTGTGACCCAACATTTTGTTCCCGACGATGCGTTTGTTATTATCGAGTCAGATGGTGTTCCCCATTCCCAACTAGAATTTAAACCCGATGTAGTAAAGTTACCATTATCGGTATCAAAATCTTGTATGTATGGGTATGATGTTATTTTTTGATAGTTAATTATTTCTTCGGCAATGCTATCGTTTGTTGTATAATCGTCGTTTATTAAGTTTGTTTTTACTATTATATTATGTGTTCCTGTGGCTGATAAGTCTATATTGCTTTGAAATGTGTATGTTAATGTATCATCAAAAGCTATTGCTTGATGTATTGTATCGGTTACCCAAGTTCCTCCGTCTAATGAGTAAGATATAGGAAACGAATGTATTGTATCTAATCCGTAATTATAAACTTTTACAGTAATATTTTCGTTTGATGATAGACTGCAGCCTGTTACCGGATTTAAAATTTGTATAACTCCTAAATCGTGTAAAGGAGATTCGTGTATATATATGTTATCTACGGCAAAACCCTCGCTTTGTGTAGAATTTCCAACAAAACGTATTCTAAATAATACTTTTGACAATCCTGCAAGGTTAGGCATTTCGTGTTTTACATGTATCCAGCCTCCTGAGCTTCCTGTCCATCCCTGATAAGGCGAACTTGATGGTGTGTTATACCAATTTTCTCCATCGTTTATTGTTCCTATTGTTGTAAAGTGTATACCACTATCAACTGAATATTCTAATATTGCATAATCGTAATTTGCTGTTTCGTACCAAATATCACTTTCGAAAACAGGTTGTACCAAATTTGAAAAATCGAAGCCGGGGCCTACTAAGTATGACTCTTCAAATTTATTTGTCAACGAATCTAATGATGTTACCCAAGCTTTTGTTCCCGATGCTGCAGAATTAATTATTGGTGCATTTGGTGTTCCTAACTCCCAAGTTGAATAATTACGTAAATGTCCCGGATAAAATACTCTTTCACTCCACCAATCATTTGATGTCTCAAAATCTTGATAATACGGGAAAGTATTTACCATACTTGTATGATATATTTTTACATTAAGCGTATCGTTATTTAGATTTCCGTCTCCTGCAAGTTCCGAATATAATGTAAAGTCGTATTCTCCTACAGACGACATATCTTGATGTTGATTAAAAAAATGATAATATCTATCGCCGGGAGCTAAAGTAGTATCAACATAATCGGTATATAAAGAGCCTCCGTTTACCGAGTAATTTAAATAGAAATTATGTATGGTATCGTATCCCTCGTTAAAAACCTCTAAATGCACTTGTTGATCGTTATTTAAACTACACGACGAACGTGGAACCCAAAAAGTATATATTGCCAAATCGTATTGATGCGATTCCGAAACCTCAATGTTAAAGTTTGTTGTCATTGTTAATCCTGCAAAGTCGTGAGTAGAAACAACTATATAATATGTGGAATCGGCTTGCAAAGGCACCGAAAAAATTTCCAAATCGCTATTATCAGAGCTATCTCGTGCAATGCAAATTGCCGAAGGCGAATCGGGACAACCTTTTATTACAAATATTCCCGGAGCATAATCTACATTAGTAATTTTAATATGTATATTTATGTTGCTTGCAGGTTTATATCTAAACACATAATCGTCTCCACTCATATATGTTGTATTTATATTTGTTCCGGTATAATTGTTTCCGGCATCGCCGGTATTTAACCCTGTTTTTACAAAAGGTAACGAGTTTATACTATCGGGGTTAGCACAAGTGCTACCGGTTTGTGCAAAACTTAAAGTTGAAGCAATAAGTGTAATAACTAAAAAAATAAGATATTTTATCATAATTTTAAATTTATATATTAATTTTACAAATATAAGCAACGATATGACGTTTTTTATAGTCTATTAGTTGCAAATTTGCATAAAAATAATGAAAAAACTTTATATCTTTATATTATTAATAATATTTTTTTTGTCGTGTCGCAAAGATACAGGCAAACCAAAATGGGATATTGATGTTTTAGCTCCTATTTTAAAAACAAGTGTTTCTATTAAAGATATAGTTCCTGATTCGATTTCGGTAACCGATACTAAAGGGCTAGTGTCTTTAGTTTATTCAGACTTATTATATGCTTTTACTTTAGATACTGCTTTTAAAATTCCTGATACAAGTTTAACTTATTCGGCAAAATTAGATAATATAAATCTTGATGACATTATTGTTACCAACAGGACATCTTTAGGAGACATTGCTCTTAACGACCAACAAAACGGATCGGGAGATTTATATAATACAATAATGAATGCTCACAACACAGGAACTCCTGCTGTTATAGATCCAATATCTCAGCAAGAATATACTGATTTAAATATTGATGCAAGCCAATATTTTCAGACAGTAACTTTAATTGACGGGTATATTGATTTTAATATAGACAATCAATTACCAATTGATGTTACAAATATTATACTCGAACTTAAGAATCAAAATAACGGAGATATTATATTGCAAGATACAATTCCAATGGTTGCCTCTCACTCAAACATAAGTGTTACAAATTCATTAGCAGGAAAAACCGTAGAGAGTATTATGCTTGGAACCGTTAAAATAGAAAGTCCCGGAAGCTATGGCAATCAGGTAATTATAGATACATCAATGGCAATGACTACTACTATTACTATCCGTGATATTAAAATTTCGTCGGCAACAGCAATATTTCCAACACAAGAGGTCATAAACAAAAAAGAAGAAGCATCAATTGACGATAATAATTTTAAATTAACAAAAGTAAAAGCAAAATCAGGGCAAATTAAAATTGATGTTTATAATACTTTGGAACAAGATTTTAGTTTTGATTATAAGATGCCCGGAGCAACAATATCAGGCAGTGAGTTACAAATATCGGGAAATATTCCTCCTGCTAACTCAGGAACACCCGGATTATATTCAACAACAAAAGACATTTCGGGATACGACCTAAATATGCAAGGAATAGGTTTTTTAGAACAAATATACGGCGATTTAAACGGAAACGGATTTATTGACGCCGATACCGTTAATACTTTTTATTATGAACTTATAGGTCGTATCGATTCAAATGGTAATTTAGTATCAATATCTCTAAATGACAGTGTTTATGTTGTTATGACATTGCAAAATGTTGTACCCGAGTATGCCGAAGGATATCTTGGACAACAAACAACATCAATAGCCGATTCGTCAGATTTTAACATAAGCGATATTTTTGATAACTCGGCAATTAAAATTAATCAAGCAAAACTATCATTAAGTGTTAGAAACCAAATAGGTGCAGAAGCTAGTGTTAAAATCAACAATTTAACATCAATAAACACATTAGCATCAACACAAGCTATTTTAAACTCAACAGTTACAGTAAATCCGTTTATAATTACCAAACCCGTAAATCCTTTTAATATTAACACAAATGTAACTCCTACGGTAACTAATTTTGAATTAACCCAAAACAATTCAAACATTACCGAGCTTATTAATATATATCCAAATAAAATATATTACGATATAGATGTTACAACAAACCCAAACAATCCCCCATCTGCAACAAACAATTTAGATAATTTTATTTATTACGGCGACAGCGTAAGCACATATATAAATGCCGAAATACCATTATCGCTTATTGCAAATAATTTATTTTTGTCCGATACCGTAGATTATAATTTAAATAACGATGATATTAAAAACGTAAACGGAGGAAATCTTAATTTATTCATAGATAATGATTTCCCTATAGAATCATCGGTGCAATTATATCTACTCGATGCAAATCTTAATATTTACGATTCGTTACTTTTATCGCATCAAAAAGTTTTAGCAGCAGGATTAATACAAAACTCTATTTATACGCAAAAACAACGCACAAAAGTTACAATACCCGTAAGCATAAGCAAATTACAAGAAATTGTAAACTCGTCAAAAATTTTAATAAATGTTGTATTTAACACAAAGCCCAATAATACTTATGTTAAAATTTATGATTTTTATAAAATGAGATTTAAAATTGTTGCAGATTTTAGCTACAGCATAAACAAATAAATAACACCAATACTTTATTAAAAATATAACCAATAAAATTTAATACTATTACCATACTTAATTGTCGGAAAAGGTATTTTAAGAGTATTAAAACTTGTAAAAACCGATTTTAAAAATTTATTTTTTGTTTTAATTTTTCGTAAGTCAAAATCGAGACTCATTAAATACTCACGCTGTCGCAAACTATTGGGATATTTTCCAACAAAAATAGAATTATCGGAGCCACCGACCATTCCTGTAGCCGAATAACCAAAAGCAATATTTAACCAATCGGGAAAATTATCATAATGCAAAAACGAATTTATATTTACCGATAACCAATAAGTTTGACCGTTATAATCTTTAAAAATATTTTGATAAATATTGTTTCCCAAT
>JALSQC010000235.1 GCA_026985625.1 Bacteroidales bacterium
TAAACGAAATTAACAAATTAAATAAAAATTCTATAATAAGTATACATAATCAAGAAACCGAAAGCGAAAATTCAATATTTGTAAACAATAATGGCGAATTATATAATTATTTTAAGACTTTTAGCAGTTATAAGTTTCCTAAAACAGGACAGACATCTATAAAATCAATAAACTTAAATAAAAATACAAAAACATTATTTGTGCATAATACATTTTCGACATTTTCCGATATTAATTTTATCAGCAAAAATTTTACAGATTTTTATTTTGGATTTTGTCCGTCGTCTAATTTATATATTGAGAATAAATTACCCGATTTTTCTATTTTTAAAAATTTTACCGATAAAATTACAATTGGAACCGATAGTTTAGCGTCTAATACAAGTCTTGATATTTTAAATGAAATAAAAATTATAACCGAAAATTATAATTTTTCAATAAACGAACTGTTTAAATTTGCAACTTTAAACGGAGCAAAATTTTTAAATATCTCTAATAATTTCGGTAGTTTTGATACAGGCAAAACTCCGGGTATAAATTTAATATCTTTTATAGATTTTAAGAATATGAGATTAACTAAACAATCAAAAGTAAAAAAAATAATATAACAGTTTGTTTATTGTTGTTCGTAAAGATATTTTTTAATTTTTTTTGTAGCGGTTTTTACAAACGGTTCTTTGTTTATTTCGATATGCTGCACTCTCGAAAATTTATTTACTTTTGAATTTACGTGAATAAATAATTCGTTTTTTAATATTTCTAATTTTGCATCTATAGCCGAAGTAAATTCTTTTTTTATTGTTATAACTTTTTTTTCTATTTCTTCTAAATTAAAATATACAATTGCTGTTAATTTTCCTTTTTTATTTATTACTATAGATTCTTCAACATGTTTAAAATTATTAATTACCGATTCGATTTCTTCGGGATAAATATTTTCTCCACTTGCCCCAATAATCATATTTTTACTGCGACCTTTTATGTATAAATAATTATTTTTATCGATATATCCCAAATCGCCGGTTTTAAACCAACCGTCGTTTGTTAATACTTCGCTGGTAAGCTTAGGCTCTTTATAATAACCTTTCATTATATTAGCTCCTTTTGCCCATATCTCGCCTTCGCCTGTTTTGGGATTTTTATTTACTATTTTTAATTTTACTTCTTCTATTGCCGGTCCTGTAGATTCAAGTTTTACTTTATTTGGGTTTGCTCCTGCTAAAAGGGGAGATGTCTCGGTTAAGCCATATCCTATTGCGTAAGGAAATTTAGCTTCGTAAAGAAATTTTTCGACATGTTTGTCGAGTTTAGCACCCCCAATTCCAAAGAATTTTAATTTTCCTCCAAAAGTTTTATATAATTTTTTACCTGCAATACGGTTAAATATTTTTCTTGATAACGATTTAGAATATAATAATTTTATAAAATTATTTTTGTTAAATGCCGGTAATATTTTTGTTTTATATACTTTTTCGATAATTAACGGAACGGTTAACATAACCGTGGGTTTCACAGCTTGCAATGCAGGCATTAATACCGATGCCGTAGGAGGCTTTTCTAAATAATAAACGCTTGCTCCCGTTGCCATTGGTAATATAAAGCCCAAAGTATTTTCGTAAGTATGCGAGAGAGGCAAAACAGATAAAAATCTATCGTTATTGGTCATTGGTTGAACTTTTTCGCTTTTTTTTGCAGTAAAGCAAATATTTTTATGCGTAAGCATAACTCCTTTTGACTTTCCTGTTGTTCCCGATGTGTAAATTATTGTTGCCAAATCGTCGTTTTCTACGGGAATAGCATCATACGAAAACTTGTAATCTTTTATATCTTTATTATTGTTAACAAATGTTTTTATTGTGCTAAAATCTTCAATAGCTATAATTTTTTTTAAGTATTCGGTTTTTATATTTTGTATTTTAGTATAAAGATTTTTTGACACAAAAATAATTTGTGTTTCGGAATGATTAATTATGTTCTCAATCTCAAATTTAGAAAAATCGGGTAATATAGGAACGCAAACTGCCCCCATAAAAGTAATTGCAAAATAACTAATACCCCAGTTTGGCATATTTGAGCTTAAAATGGCTACTTTATCACCTTTTTTAATCCCAAATTTGTTTAATTTTTGTATTAAAGTTTTAATTTCTTTATCAACGTCGGCATAGGTTAATGCTTTTTTATTAACAAAAGATAAGGCGTTGTTGTTTGGGTATTTTGTTAATGACGTATAAAATAAGTGTGGAAATGTAAGATTTGTTGCCATTAAATAAAAATTTAATAATACAAATATATTAATAATATACTAACAAAACAGAAAAATTAAAAAAAATATATCAAATAGTATTTATTGATTAACTGAATATTTTTTATCTATATCATTTAACAGGCTGTTTATGTTTTTGTTAAGTATTGGATGTGTTAAATTGTTTGCTATTTCGTTAAGTGGTTCTAAAACAAATAACCGTTTGTGCAATAATGGGTGTGGAATTATTAATTCGTTTGATTTATATATTATA
>JALSQC010000236.1 GCA_026985625.1 Bacteroidales bacterium
CAAAAATTATAAGAATAATATATAGTATTTTATATTGCATATAATATATAAAATTATCAAAAAGTTTTAAAAATAACAAAATAATACTATTATAGTGTCAAAATGTAAAAAAAATATATAAAATATAATAAAACAAGAAAAAAAATAATAATAATATAAAATTTAACGATTTAATTTTTAAATATTAAAAAATAATATATATTTGCAAACTCAAATTAAAGAATTAATTAATTGAAAACTAAATAAATATAATTTATTATGACAAAAGCAGATATCATTAATGAAATTTCAAAAAACACAGGTATAGAAAAATTAACTGTGCAAAAAACTGTTGAAGCATTTATGTCAACAGTAAAAAACTCGATGAGTAATGGCGAAAATGTTTATTTAAGAGGTTTTGGAAGTTTTACTATTAAAAAACGAGCAACAAAAACAGCTAGAAATATTTCTAAAAATACAACAATTGTAATACCGGAGCATAATATTCCTGCGTTTAAACCTGCAAAAGATTTCTTAAATGATGTAAAAAATAATGTAAAATAATTTAAATTCTAAAAAAATGCCTAGCGGAAAAAAAAGAAAAAGATATAAAATGTCGACACATAAACGTAAAAAACGTTTAAGAAAAAACAGACATAAAAAACGTAAATAATTTATTTGTTAAAAAAAGTTTTAATTAAACCTATAGATTTCTATAGGTTTTTTTATTTTTATAAAATTTTAAAAATAAAAACATTAATATTAATGGAAAATAATAACGAAACAAATACAAAAAAAGAGCTTATTATTAATGTTACCAATAACGAAATAATTATTTCGCTTTTAGAAGATAAAAAATTAGTTGAGTATTATAAAGATAAAAATAATATAAGATTTAATGTAGGAGATATTTACATAGGTAAAGTAAAAAAAATAATGAGTGGTCTAAATGCCGCTTTTATTGATGTAGGATACGATAAAGATGCTTTTTTACATTATCTTGATTTGGGACATCAATATAAATCGTTAGAAAATTATTTTAATCTAATTAAAAAAAATAATAATTTTTTACCACTTCAAAAATTTAATTTATCAGAAGATATAGATAAAAACGGAAAAATAGGTAACGTTTTAAAAAGTGGCCAACAAATTCTTGTGCAAATAGCAAAAGAACCAATATCGTCAAAAGGACCGCGATTAAGCTCGGAATTGTCGATAGCAGGACGTAATTTGGTAATTATACCTTTTTCAAATAAAGTATCGGTATCGCAAAAAATTAAATCAACAGAAGAAAAAAACAGACTTAAAAAGTTGGTAACCAGTATAAAACCTGCTAATTATGGTGTTATCGTAAGAACTGCTTCGGAGGGCAAAAAAGTTGCCGAACTCGATGCCGAAATTAAAGCATTGGTCGATAAATGGGAAGCATCGTTTAAAAATATTATAAATAAAACTATTACTCCACCAAAACTTTTTTTAAGCGAGATTGATAAAACAACAGCAAAACTACGCGATATTGTAAACGATTCGTTCTCGGATATTTGGGTTAACGATAATGTTGTTTATACCGAGATTAAAAATTATTTACATACAAATATTCCCGATAAAGAAAAGATAATAAAAATGTATAACGGGAAAGCTCCTATTTTTGATAATTTTGATATAGAACGACAAATAAAAAGCTCGTTTGGGAAAACAGTAATTTTAAATTCAGGAGTTTATCTTGTAATAGAACATACCGAGGCATTACATGTTATAGATGTTAACAGTGGAAGTTTATCAAAGAGTAAGAATAATCAAGAAGATAATGCTTTAGAAGTAAATTTAATTGCGGCAAAAGAAATATCGCGACAATTAAGACTTAGAGATATGGGTGGCATAATAGTCATAGATTTTATTGATATGGCAAGTAAAGAAAATCGTTTGCAGTTGTATAATGCTATGCGAGAATATATGAAAGCCGATAAAGCAAAACACCATATACTACAATTAAGCAGGTTTGGATTAATGCAGATTACCCGTCAAAGAGTTCGTCCCGAAACAAATATAAAAACTATGGAAACATGTCCAACCTGTGGAGGAACCGGTGAAATATCTCCAAGTATTTTATTTGTTAACGAACTCGAAAACCATATTTTATATCTTAAACAAAATACAAAACATAAAAAAATTATATTAAAAATTCATCCATATATAGATGCATATATAAATAAAGGATTTTTTAAGTCGATAAGAAAAAAATGGCAAAAAAAATATAAAATAAAAATTAAAACAATAAATTCTTTCTCGGTAACATTATTAGAATATCATTTTTATAACGATAATAACGAAGAAATTTTTATTTAATGCAACAAAGTATTTGTAAATATACAGGGCTAAAAGTTATACAAGAAAAAGAGTGGAATTATTACTCGTTAACCGATAATTATTCTTACGAGGCTAAAATTATAGACGATAATATTTTGCATATTAAAGTATCGGGATATCCTACTAATACTACGCATTTTGGTAATAGTATGGTTTTTTTAGACAAA